>JAUXHZ010000005.1 GCA_030621255.1 Candidatus Latescibacterota bacterium | reverse complement strand
AGCGGTATTTCCAAGGTGCTGCAGGTAAAGGTTGGGCAGCAGAATTTTTCCAGGTATTCGTACTTTTCCGAGATGGAAAATACTCCGGGAGACAGCACAATTTGGTTTACTACCGGAGATAATTTACATGGGCCTGTTCATACGAATGATCAGTTCCATATCTACGGCTCGCCGGTATTTTATAATGAAGTATCGAGTTCCGCGCCCGGTGTAGATTATTTTCACGGGGGCTCTCCGCAGAATAATCCTGATTTCAGGGGAGGGATTACACTGGATGTTTCACCTATTCTTCTTCCAGTAAATACCGATATGTTGTTAAACGCGGCCAATGAATCCGGCGGCCTGAACCTGTCGGGAAATCCGGTAGAGATAGTTTTTGTGGTTGACGGCTCGGGAAATCCCTTTCTTCAAGTAACAATCGGAGGAACAATTTCAACGATGAGCTATCCGTGTAATGGAGTAATATATGTTAACGGTAATGCCGAGATTGAGGGTACGATCAGGGGACAATTAACGGTTGGCTGCAACGGGGATATTCGTATTGTTGACAATATATTATATTATGCGGACCCTAGAACTGATCCTGCCTCCACCGATTATTTTGGGATAGTCGCTGAGCAAAATGTTATTGTGGCTGATAATGCCGCGAATCGCGACTCGGCCGATGAGACAATTATGGCCGCTATAATGGCTCTTAATACTTCCTGGACAGTTCAGAACTATAATTCCGGAAGTCCGCGCGGAAAGCTTATTGTCTATGGCGGGATAATTCAGAATAAGAGAGGGGCGGTTGGGACATTCAATTCATATGGTATAAGTACCGGGTACAAAAAGGATTATACTTATGATGAACGGCTTATGGATAATCCTCCCCCGGCGTTTCCCACAACAGGGCGGGTTGAAAAGGTGTCCTGGATGGAGCTTGATCCTTCTTCCGATATAAGCGTAAATTTCTGGTAGAAGCCGGCACCGATATATTCCATATTGACATCGCAGTAACTGAGATGTACTCTTCAGTATGCACGAGATTTCTATCTGTAAGTTGGTTTCGGTCAAGGAGAAGGCTATGAAAAAAATCGTGTTAACAGTTTTATTCATTATGATTGGGTTCTTTCCCGGATGTCGTTCAAATCACCCTTCCACAATAATTATTGATCCGGAGTTTAATCCTAACAATATTACCAGGATTCTTGTAACTCCTGTAGTCAGTTCTATTTCAGATGGGGATGACCGCCATCGTATGTCTGAACAGACAACTCAGCGGGTTCTCTGGGAACATTTAAGCAGAATGTCTGATTATGTGCTTATTTCTCCACAGAGTTTTTCTTTTGCTTTAGTGAAGGCGAATAAAACCAATGAAGTTAAAAAATTTAAGAATGATTGGATTGAAGGAAAAGGGGCTGACCCTGAATTATTAAAATCACTTGATAAGTACTTGGATATAGATGTAATTCTTATTCCGGAAATTTATTTATGGCATAAGGATGAAGCTGATTACAGAGAGTATGGTGCGTCTTCTGTGACACAGGTTGGAATGAGGATATCTCTGGTAAGTCCCCTTTCCGGTAAAATTCTCTGGGAGGCCACCGATCAGAATTATTTAGAGTCTTTGAGAACTGAGGGAAAAAGAGTATTGGTGCAGGGCGCCGGAGGATATGACAAACGTATAGAGGGGATAAGTGAAACCGGCAGGGACATCTATTCGGCTCCTCCATTCGAAAATGTTCTGGTCAAAGTAGTCGGAGCTATTATGACGGCTTTTCCATCCCGTTCTATGGTCCGTAAATAATGGATCAGAAGTGGATGGACGAAGCTCTTGGTGAAGCTGAAGAGGCTTTGAGTCAGGGCGAGGTCCCAATCGGGGCTGTAATAGTGAAAGATAATAGAATTGTGGGGCGAGGGCACAATGAGATTGAGGGAAGAGGGGTAGCTACGGCACATGCCGAGATGCTGGCGATTCAGCAGGCTGCTGAGGAAGTGGGTGACTGGCGTCTTGACGGATGTACAATATATGTAACATTGGAACCTTGCCGGATGTGTATCGGCGCTCTCTGCCTTTCAAGAGTGAACAGGGTGGTCTTTGGAGCAAAACAATCCGGGGATGCTGTTTGCGGGTCAGCGGAGAGTTCTTCTGAGTCTGATCCGGCTAATTATAAAATAAAAATGACGGGTGGAATAAAAGAAGAAAAATGCCTCTTGCTTTTGAGGGAATTTTTTAGCAACCTCAGAAAAGAAGAAAAAAAACGGAGAGATGCGAGAGCTGGCTGAATCGGCGCGATTGGAAATCGCGTGAAGGCATTGCGCCTTCCGAGGGTTCGAATCCCTCTCTCTCCGCCAGAACTAATAATATAGTGGAGAGATGCCAGAGTTGGTTTATCGGGGCGGTCTCGAAAACCGTTGAGCAGGTTACTGCTCCGGGGGTTCGAATCCCCCTCTCTCCGCCGTAAGATAATTAATGTTATATAAATTGGGGATGTAGCTCAGTTGGGAGAGCACCTCGTTCGCAACGAGGGGGTCGGCGGTTCGAATCCGCTCATCTCCACCATAAATTTTAGGCCGCGCTAGATGGGGAGGTAGCGGTGCCCTGAACCCGCAATCCGCTATAGCGGGATTGAATTCCCGGTTGAGGGGATGCTGTTTTTGTGTGATCGACAGTGGGAAGTGATGTTGATAATCAGGACCTGCGCAACGGGAACCTGTTAACCCCGTCAGGACCGGAAGGTAGCAGCGGTATACAGTTATTCTTGTGTGATGCAGTGATTCCTGGGTGGAGTTAACCTCATTGGTGGAGCACGGGAACGATTCACAAGACCGGGTGCGCGGTCTGTAGAAATGAACCTATAATGTGGTGGGAATGGAATGTCGTATTTAGTTTTGGCTAGAAAATGGCGTCCACAAACCTTCTCGGAAATAATCGGGCAGGACCATGTAGCTCAAACGCTAAGGAAGGCTTTCGAAAAAGACAGGCTTGCTCATGCGTATCTTTTCTCAGGGCCAAGGGGTTGTGGAAAGACAACAACAGCACGGATTTTGGCGAAAATAATTAATTGTGAAAATCCGGCGGGGGGAGAACCGTGTAATAAATGCAGTTCTTGCCGGGATGTATCCAAAGGCGCTCATCTTGATGTAATTGAGATTGACGGCGCTTCAAACCGGGGAATAGATGAAATAAGAGATCTGAGAGAAAAAATTGGATATGCTTCATCAGGCGGAAATTCCAAAATCTATATTATCGATGAAGTCCATATGCTTACTCAGCAGGCATTCAATGCATTGCTGAAGACTCTGGAAGAACCTCCATCACATGTTTATCTGATACTGGCTACAACAGAACCTCATAAAGTCCCCGCGACAATTCGTTCCAGGTGTCAGAGATTCAATTTCAAGAGAATGGAATTTTCCGAACTTGCAGGGCAGCTTGTAAAAATATGCACGAATGAAAAACTGGCGTTTGATGAAGATGCTCTTCAATTGATTGCAAGACGTGCTGATGGTAGTATGCGTGACGCGGAAAGTCTTCTTGATCAATGTGTTTCGGCTGTGGAAAAGAAAATTGACATTGAGCTGGTCCGTCAGATTCTTGGGCTGGTCGATTCCCAAATTATTATTGATCTTCTCGAAGCGATAAGCCAGCACAACAGAAAGGGTTCTCTTGAGATAGTTAACAGGGTTGTTTCTTCCGGGCTTGATCTTGAAGAGTTCTTCCTGGCATATTTGGAGGGGCTCAGGAATATGCTTGTTATAGATGTTGGAAAGGATGAATCAATCGGCTGGCTTGACCTTACAAAAGCTGAGTTTAAGGAACTTTCCGGTATTTCTCAGCGATTCAGTGCGGAGGATATACTTTTACTTTTCAGAATGGCTGTTTCCTCTTTCGGGGAGTTCAGGGGGTCTGGCCAACCTCGATACCACCTTGAGGCAATTGTTGCCGAGGCGGCTGGATGGGAGTCCTCTGTAGAAATATCAGCGTTACTAAAGAAACTTGATTCTGGAAACGGTTCTGTGGGGTATGGAGAGAACAAGGATATTAAAGATCGAAGATCGAGGGACACACGTAATAATATAGAAATTATACCAGAGGCGGATACTGACAGTGACAATGATGCAAGAGAGAAGGATCAACCGTGTGTCAATAAAGCCGGAGCAATGGACAGGGGAGATGACGGTACGCGAGAGGCTCTTTCTTCTCTTGGTGGAAGGGATAAATGGGAAATATTTCTTTCTCAAATAAGGGAGGCAAAACTAACTCTTGGGATATGGTTGATGTCAGCGAGAGTAATGGAAGTGAAAGAGGGGAGTATTGTCCTCGGTTTTGATTCCCACAACCGCTTTGCCAGTGAAATGGTCAATGAATCTAAAAACAGGCGGTATATTGAAAATCACCTGGAAAAATTTTATGATAAAAAGTTAGCCATTGAAATAAATGAAATTGAGCGGGGGAAAGAAAAAGAGAAGAAGGAAACCGGCAAAAAATCAGACACAAAAAAGAAAATAAACTCAAATATCGATAAACTTGTGGAAAATACGCCTATGGCCAAACGATTGATTGAAGAATTTGATGGAGAAGTCTATGGGGTAAATAACCAGTACGGGAGGACTGACAGATGACCGATATGAGTAAATTTCTGAAGCAGGCCCAGCAAGTTCAACAAAAGATTGCCCGGATGCAGGAAGAGTTATCAGACAAAATAATAGAGACTTCCGCCGGGGGCGGGATGGTTAAAGTTGTTATGAACGGTAGCCACGAAGTGGTGTCGGTCACTATAGATCCGGAAGTTGTTAATCCTGAAGATGTTGAAATGCTTGAAGAGCTTGTTGTTGCTGCCTTAAATGAGGCGCGTAGAAAAATTGATGATATGATAAAGGATCAAATGGGTTCTCTGACAGGTGGAATTTCGCTTCCGGGCCTTTTTTAATTGTTCACCGCTATGTAGGGTATAGTAGAAAATCTTTTTAATTATTCCGGGTTTAAGGCAAGGTTTTTGCATACAAACAGGGGGGAAGGCAATGAGTTATGAGCTTCCGATTCTGAGGGCGTTAATGGATTATTTTAAAAGTATGCCCGGAATCGGTGAAAAGACAGCGCGAAGGCTTGCTTTTGCGATACTGTATATGGGAAGTGAGGAGGTCAAAGGTTTTGCCGAAGTACTATTGCGGGCCAAAGAAAAAGTCAGGTTCTGCGCAATCTGTGGAAATCTTGCAGAAAGCGAAATCTGTGGAATCTGCAAAGATTCCTCAAGAGAAGACAGCCTCGTTTGCGTCGTTGAACGGCCGGCCGACCTTTACGTTTTTGAAAGAACCGGTCGATTCCGGGGTCGTTACCATGTTTTGCATGGAGTCCTTTCTCCGCTGGATGGAGTAGGACCTGAAAAATTGAATCTGGAAGGGTTAAAAGACAGGGTTAAAAGAGAAGGAATTGAAGAGTTGATTATTGCGACAAACCCAAGTGTAGAAGGTGACACAACTGCTTTGTATATAAGTGAATTGTTAAAAAATTGTGATGTCAAAATTACAAGACCGGCCAGGGGAATCCCACTGGGTAGTACACTCGAGTATATCGATGGCAACACTCTATCAAAGGCCATTGAGTCGAGAGAGCCGATTTAACTGCTGGTCAGGGAGCAACTAATACGATGGTAAAAGCTAACTGGAAAGTATTCGAAAAGGATTATTGGGCGATAAACACAACCCTTGAGGAACTTCTGGATAACTCGAATTCGAAAAGTATTTTACTCCTGGATAAAACCGGTCAACTGATATCCAGTGTTGGTCAGCAGCCACAATTTGATCTTTATAGTTTTGCCTCTTTGTGCGCCGCTGATTTTGAGGCGAATGCCCAATTGGCCAAGCTTGTCGGGGAAAAAGATTTTTCTACATTATATCATCAGGGAAGCAATGAAAGTATGTATCTTTCGAGGGTTGAGAGGGATATTATCCTCGTTATCCTCTTCGATAAAAAGACAACTCTCGGGCTTGTGAGATTGAGAACAAGAAAAGCTGTTGAAGGTTTGGGAGTAGTTATCAGAAGGCTATATGAGAAACTTGAGTATGAGAATGAGGAGTATACAGAGTCGGAGTTCGGCGAAGAATTCACTGCTGAAGCCGAGTTTGAAATAGACAGCTTGTTTTCTGATTAGGGGGACACTATTGTCGCTTATTAATTATTCGTCACGCGAAATAAATGTCAAGATTGTATATTACGGTCCCGGCCTCTGCGGTAAAACGACCAATATCCAATACATATACAACAAAGTTACCCCTGAAACAAAAGGAAAACTGATTACACTCGCGACAGAAATGGATCGTACCCTTTTCTTCGATTTTTTACCTCTCGAGCTTGGCAAGGTTAAGGGATTTAAGACCCGGTTTCACCTCTACACCGTTCCCGGGCAGGTTTATTATGACGCGAGCCGCAAGTTGATATTAAGGGGCGTTGACGGGATAGTTTTTGTGGCTGATTCTCAAACCTTGCGATATGATGCGAATATAGAGAGTCTTTATAATCTGCACGAAAATCTTTCAGAGTATAAACTGAAACTTGAAGATATCCCGTTCATTATTCAATATAATAAAAGGGATTTGCCGGATACAATCTCGGTTGATGATCTTCAGCAGGAATTAAATCCACGCGCTTATCCGTCCTATGAAGCGGTAGCGACTAATGGAGTAGGGGTATTTGATACCTTGAAATCGGTCGCCAAATCGGTTCTGCGCAACCTTTCCTAATGCCCCCTGCGATAGAGGGGCACAATATTAATTAAATATTCTGGTTAACTGAATTTGCCGAAAAGGCTTGACCCATTTCCCCGGCAGGGTTATCCTCTTTTTTTTAAGAGGAGAGAGTGTTGTGAAAAAGCGTGTCATTACATTTTTTGGATCATTTTTCTATACGGGGTTTTTCCCATTTGCTCCCGCTACTTTTGCAACTCTGATCTGGGCCGTATGCTATCTCTTTATTCCGCCCGCCGGATGGATCATTCATTTAATAGCTCTTCTTATAATGCTGCCGATATCAATATATATCTCGGATGTTATGGAAGGGTATTTTGGGAAAGATGCTTCTGTGATTGTAATAGATGAATTTGTCGGTATGCAGGTCACATTTTTTGCTATAGCCCCGTCACCGTTGACAGTGCTGGTCGGTTTTCTGCTTTTCAGGATTTTCGATATCGCCAAACCCTTTCCGATCGGCAGATCCCAAAAGATCAGGGGCGGGTATGGTGTTGTAATAGATGATGTTATTGCCGGTTTGTATTCCTATATAATTCTGAATATAATAATGAAATATTCCAACATACTTTAGTTTGAATCCTGTGATGAGGCGCTATTGCAATAATTCGGGGGAAATGATCAAAGAGTCTTACATTATACGCGTAGCCGCTCTGGAAATTGATTCTATCGAACAAAAACTCATCAAGGTTCTTGGAAGTTCTTGTTTAGAAAGAATCTCGATAGAGGGGAGTTTTCCCTCGGTTACGATTTCATTGCACTCCGGCTCTTTTGAAAAGAAAAATATCGATTCGCTCCGCAAGGAATTTGGCAGCTATTGTTATTCCCGCGGCGCGGATAGTTTGGAGAAAGTTGTACTTGATCTTCTGCGCGGGCAAAAAACAACTTTTTCCATAGCTGAATCTGTTACGGGCGGATTGCTTGCTTCAACAATAGTATCAGTACCAGGCGCCAGTGAGCTATTTACGGAGGGTTTTATTACATACAGCAATGAGGCAAAAGTGCGCCGGCTTGGTGTGGATGCCGGAGTAATAAAAAGATACGGCGCGGTAAGCCCCGGGGTTTGTCTTCAGATGGCGCGTGGAGCCGCATTAAGAGCTGCGGCGGATTATTCACTGTCAACGACAGGTATAGCCGGGCCTGGAGGTTCTACTACAGGGAAAGATGTTGGGTTGTGTTATATTGGCCTTCACTCACCTGAAGGGACTTATTGCTGGAAATATCAGTTTAGCGGAAGCAGAGAAGATATCAGGAAAAAGATCGTTGTTTCAGCTCTCGATCTGTTAAGACTTAAACTTGAAGGGTACGACGAGAGATTAAATTCATTTATAGAGGCTATACCGGGACAGTAAAGATAAAGGATGCTTGAGAATAATTATGAGGTTGTTTTTCGGAGTTAAAATTTCGCCGGATCTTGGTGAGCTTGTATGGAGGGAGATAAAAGAATCGCCGGTTTACAATTCTCCCTGGCGTTGGATACCACACCGGAACTATCATTTGACTCTGAAATTTCTCGGTGAAACCGATGAAGAGATCTTGGGTAATTTGAAAGAAGCAGCGACGCGCGTGGCCTTACAAACCGGATCCCCTTTTAGAATCCGGCTTGAGAACTTTGGTGCTTTTCCTTCCCTATCCAGGCCGCGGGTAGTTTTCTATTCTATCAAAGAAGGAAGTGACAAGATATCTGATTTGGCAGGCAGGCTTAATATAGAAATGGAGACTCTCGGGTTTGAGCGTGAAAGAAGGCCATACCATGCTCATCTCACTCTAGCGAGGATAAAAAAGAGATTGGCGCCCTCCATGATAGAAAAATTGAAAATAATCCCTTCCCTTCCTGAAGAGGCGAATCAGCGGGTAGATTCTATTATTCTGTTCAGGAGCCGCCTGAGCCACTCAGGCGCTGTATACGAGAGAGTTTGCAATTTCCCTTTATAAATATTCCGATTATCATTGAATAAATAATTTTTAAGTGGTATAAGGATTTGTATTGGCTTCACGATTGTAGCTAAATAAATCGGGTTCTTTAAATACGAGGAAGAAGTGGGAGGGTGAAGATGGTAAAATCAAATAAAAAAGATAATGAGAAAGCAAAAGAGAAAGTAATAGACCTTGCCGTTAATCAGATTGAGAAACAATTTGGGAAGGGCGCTATTATGCGCCTGGGTTCTAAACAGGGTGTTGTGGAGGGGGATAGTATTTCTACAGGAAGCCTGGCGCTCGATATAGCTCTTGGAATTGGCGGAGTTCCACGCGGCAGGATAATTGAAATATATGGACCGGAAGGTTCCGGCAAAACAACTCTTGCCTGCTCGATTGTTGCCACCGCTCAACGTTTAGGCGGTGTGGCCGCTTATATTGACGCGGAGCACGCGCTTGATATCAATTTTACCAGAAAAATCGGTGTAAGTGTGGATGAACTTCTGGTATCGCAGCCGGATACCGGGGAAGAGGCTCTGGAGATCGCAGAGGTTCTTATTAGGAGCGCGGCGGTAGATGTGGTTGTCATTGATTCTGTCGCAGCGCTTGTTCCATCCGCCGAGTTAGAGGGGCAAATGGGCGATACTCATGTTGGGCTTCAGGCGCGTTTGATGTCCCAAGCCCTTCGCAAGATTGCCGGAGCAGTATCGAAATCGAGAACCTGTATGATTTTTACAAATCAGATACGAATGAAGATAGGGGTTCTTTTTGGAAATCCCGAAACAACAAGTGGAGGTAATGCCCTTAAGTTTTACAGTGCTGTCCGGATGGATATCCGGCGAATAGGGAAGATAAAAGACAGGGATGTTATAATAGGAAACAATACGAGGGTGAAGGTTGTTAAGAATAAGGTCGCGCCCCCTTTCCGGCAGGCTGAGTTTGAAATTCTTTTCGACCAGGGCATCAGTATGGAAAGTGACTTAATTGAACTTGGTGTTGCCTCGGATATTGTGACGAAGATGGGAAGCTGGTATTCTTACGGTGAGACCAGACTGGGCCAGGGGAAGGAAAACGCCAGAATTTTTCTGGTCGATAATCCCGATATTCGCGATGAAATAAAAAAGAAAATCCGGGGGCATTATGGCCTCGTGGAGTCTCCTGAAAGGTCGAAACCGGAAAATGAGCAGCCCAGCCAGTGATAAACAAAGGATTACCGGTATATCACGTAAAACCGGTGGATTAAGAATAATTGAAACTTCTTCCGGCAAGAGATTCCTGGTAATAAAAAGCGCGAAAACTGAATATCTTCTAAAAACGGGGTTATTACTGTTGGATGAAGATATTAAATTGCTCGAAGGGCCATTCGCGAAAGAGGGGGCGATGCGGCTCGCGAAGAATCTTCTTTCAAGACGCGATAGAAGCAAATGGGAAATTCGTGATGCTATCGTGAAAGAGGGTATAGATA
Organism: Candidatus Latescibacterota bacterium; assembly: GCA_030621255.1. Classification (GTDB taxonomy): domain Bacteria; phylum Krumholzibacteriota; class Krumholzibacteriia; order Krumholzibacteriales; family WJIX01; genus JAGHBT01. The sequence goes on along the minus strand of JAUXHZ010000005.1, from coordinate 5,194 downwards.
GCGAAGAGATAATTGATTATACTGTTGAGATATTGGAAGAGCATGGATATCTCGATGACCGCAGGTTCACATCCGGGTATATTCACTACAGGATGAAGCGCCGGCCGTCGGGCCCGCATTTTTTAAGACGAAAATTACTTGCGGTGGGTATTGATTCAGGTATCATTGAAGATGAAATAAATATTTTCTTTAATACAAAAAAAGAGATAAATGTTGCGATCGACCTTGTTCTTGGAAGGTTTTCGCCGGAGATAAAAAGAGAACGGCTGGTTAGAAAAGTTAATGGATTTCTACGGGGCCGCGGTTTCAGAAGTGAAGTAGTTAATGATATTTGCGCGAGGTTGGCAAGAAAAGAAATGCTGACGGATTGAGATGAATATGAAAATAAAATCGGCTCATGAGATCAGGCGGACATATATCGATTTCTTTGTGAAAAAGGGGCATACGGAGGTTCCAAGCGCTCCTTTGGTACCAAGAAATGATCCGACTCTCCTTTTTACCTCCGCCGGTATGGTTCAATTCAAGGATAAATATATAGAGACTGATCGGTTGCCATACAAGAGGGCGGCCAGCGTTCAAAAATGTTTAAGAGCCGGTGATCTGGAAAATGTCGGCAAGACTCTCCGGCATCACACATTTTTCGAAATGCTTGGAAATTTCAGTTTTGGTGATTATTTCAAGGAAGATGCTATTCTATGGGCGTGGGAATTTGCAATCGAAATTCTGGGACTTCCCGCTGACAAGATCTATATCAGTATATTTAAGGATGACGAGCAAGCCTTTAAAATCTGGAACACCGGTGTAGGTATTCCTGAAGCCAGAATATTCAGGTTGGGAAAGAGTGACAATTTCTGGGGCCCTGTGGGTGAAACGGGAATATGCGGACCCTGTTCAGAGTTGTATTATGACACCGGTGAGAAGAACGGATGCGGCAGCACCGATTGTGCCCCCGGATGTGATTGTGACAGATATATTGAATTCTGGAACCTCGTATTCCCGCAGTATTGGCTGGAAAAATCAGGGGAATACACATTGCTGAAAAAACCAGGGATTGATACCGGATTGGGGCTTGAAAGGACGGCGACAATAGTGCAGGGTGTGGAGGATAATTTTCATACAGATCTTTTCAGGCCGATTGTCGGAAGAATTACCGATATCCTGCCCAGGAGTGATGCTGAGACAGTAGAGGACAGAATGGGTGTCAATATGATTGCCGATCATATAAGGGCTCTTACCTTCACTTTGGCGGAGGGGATTTATCCCTCAAATGAAGGGCGCGGTTATTTAATCAGACGGATATTGCGAAGAGCTTTGACTCGAATGTATATGTTTGGCGTTGAAAAACCTTGTCTATATAATATTGTGGATCCGGTTGTGGAGATTATGAAAGAGGATTATTCTGAACTTGACAGTAGCTACGCTGAGATCAAAAAAATAATACATTCAGAGGAGGAGTTCTTTTTTAGAACGATTGTTTCCGGCAGGGAACGATTTTTATCAATTATTGAAGAGGTTAAGGACAAGGGGGGAAAACGGGTGGATGGCGATAATGTGTTTCTGCTCTACGATACCTATGGGTTTCCCATTGAATTAATGAAGACCCTTGCCGGCGCTGTCGGAATTGAGATTGATGAAAAGGGTTTTCAGACAGCGATGGGTAAACAGAAAAAGAAAGCACGGGAAAGTAGTTCTTTCACTGCTGTTGAGCAGGACGCTGTTTCCATGAAAGAAATATCAGGTGGTGAAAATTCGTTATTTACCGGGTATCAAAATCTTGCGGATCATGCTCTTCTTAGAAAGTTTCGGGAGATTCGTAAAGATACGTTGGATAGTGTAAATTGGAAGAAGAAAGAAGGGGTGGCATATGAATTTGTTTTTGAAAAAACCCCTTTCTACGCGATGACCGGAGGGCAAGAAGCGGATGGCGGCTGTATAAGTTTTGGCAGCGTTTTGTTTGATGTAAAGGATGTTTTTTTCAGGAATGATGACATTATTCATCTCGTGGAGCCTGCGGACACCACGGAAAAAATTGACATGATTACTCTTTCGAAAAGAGAGGCTTTCCTGGAAGTTGATAAGGAACGAAGGATTGCGACTGCGGCGAATCACACATCCACACATCTTCTTCATGCAGCTTTGAAGGAAGTGTTGGGTGAGCATATAACTCAGGCTGGATCTCTTGTTTCGAAGGACAGGTTTCGATTCGATTTTAACCATTTTGAGGCGATTTCTCCCGATAAGAAGAGGGAAATTGAAAACAGGATTAATGGCTGGATAAGGAAGTCTCTGAGAGTCAAAACAGATATTATGAGTTACAAGGAGGCTGTAGAGACTGGCGCTACAGCGTTATTTGACGAAAAATATGGTAGTGAAGTGCGTGTTGTAAGGATCGCGGATATATCCGCGGAGTTATGCGGGGGAACGCATCTTGATTCCACAGGTAAAATTGGTCTATTTATTATTGTTCGTCAGAGCAGTATTGCGGCTGGAGTAAGGCGCATTGAAGCTGTTACTGGTGTTGCCGCTCTTGAATATGTTAGAGAATATATTTCCGGTGTTGAAGAAAGCGCGGAACTGCTTAAAACATCACGGAACGAAATTGTGTCGAAAATCCGCTCCATGGTTAGCGAGAATGAAGAGTTAAAGAAAAAAGTCAAAGAACTTCAGTGCGGAGATATTGGTAATAGAATGGATCAAATCATCGATTCAGCCGAAAAAATAGATAACATTAAAGTCGCAACCGGCAGAATTGACGTCGATACAATGCCTGCTTTAAGAGCTCAGGCGGATCTCTTTAGAAAAAAGGTTGATAGCGGGGTCGCTGTTTTGTCAATGCCTCCCGGCGAGAAACTTCATTTTGTAATCGCGGTAACAGACGATCTCGTTGAGAAAGGGATTGAGGCGAACAACTTGGTGGATAGGCTAAAAGAGATATCAGGTGGAGGTGGAGGAGGGAGAAAATATCTTGCTCAGCTTGGAACAAGGAACAGCGGGAAAGAAAAAGATGTTTTTGCCGCTCTTCCAGCCATAGTCCGGGATATCCTTTTTTGAAAACAAGGGGGATTATGAATAAATTACAATATATGATTTTTATTTTGCTGCTTGTTTATACTGCCGTGTGTTGTGCCGGGCCTCTTGCCGCTAAGACAAATTCCGACGGCAATATGGGAAATAGAGTGAGTAGAGTATCAACAAAGGATGGGAGAACTCCGGATAATACGGTTTTCTTTGATGATTTACAGCGTCTCGGCAAATTTGTCGATCCGGGCCGGTATATTCTTGGGCCATATGATAGATTGTTGATTAGTATCACCGGAACTGAAACAAGGTCTTTTGATCTTTTGGTTCTTCCCGAAGGAAATGTGTTTCTTCCCGGGATTGGGGCGGTTAGGGCAGACGGCATTTCTCTTTCTGAATTTCGCGAAAGAGTTTCGGAAAAGATCAGTAAATTTTTCTATGATATTGAACTTCATTGCTATCTTATTTCTCCCAGGATATTCAAAGTCTTTGTTTCCGGTGAAGTGAATATGCCGGGTATGGTTGAGATTAGCGCTGTTGAATCTGTTTCAGAGGCGATCAAGAAGGCCGGCGATATTACTTCCAAAGGGTCCAGCCGTATGGTTGAGGTAAGAAGAAAGGGAGAAGTAATTAAAGTAGATCTTATGAAAGTAATTATTGCTGGTGATATGAAAGAAGACATCTTTCTTTCAAACGGTGATGCCATACATGTGCCATCCGCGGAAATACACGCGACTGTGCATGGATGTATAAGGAGGGGGGGAGTATACGAAATAATTCAGGGCGAAACGATAAGGGACATTATTCAGTTTGCCGGCGGAATGAGCGGGACAGCTGTTAGGGATTCAATTCTGCTCAGCCGTGTTATTGCCGGGGATACTGTATCAACTTTCAGTGTTAGCATAGATGAATATGACAAGAAATTGAAGGATCTTGATGTAATAAATGTTCTGGACAGATTTAGCACTGCTGACAGGGTTTTTGTCTTCGGCGCTGTACAGAAAACTGGGCGTTTCTATATAACAGAGGGGGAGAAATTATCCAATCTTCTCGCTAGAGTAGGAAGTTTTAATAACAATGCGGATCTAAGAGCTGCTTCTATAGAGAGGGAAAATAAGGAACATCTGAAAGTAGATTTAGCGAAATATATGTCACAAAATGTTGATTTGGATATAAGGCTTAAAGATGGAGACAAGCTGTATATTCCCTCAGTTCACACGATTGTGGCTGTCGGAGGTGAAGTGCAAACCCCCGGAAGTTTTAAGTATCAAGGCGATCTTACGGTGGCTCATTATGTGGGACTGGCCGGTGGACCGACGGAGAAAGGGAGTATGGGGAGGATTGTAATTTATTCCCCGGATGGTTCCGAAAGGGAAGCCACTAAAGATGCGAGACCCAACCGTGGAGATGTAATAATAGTAAAAAAATCAAAGATAAGGCTGGCAGCGGAGTTTTTTAACGGTGTTATCAGGCTGGGGACTGTCGTAATTTCAGTTATCATTATTACGAGGTAGGAAATATCATTATGCGAGACAGATTTATTGAGCAAGTGAGGACGGAGATAGGCCATCTTCGCGGAATTCTGGAAGTTTTTCCGGAAGATCAAATAGAGGTAATTGTGAAAATGGCGGGAATTATGGCTTCAGCAATTAAAAAAGATAACACTATTTTTACCTGTGGAAATGGGGGTAGCGCTGCTGATGCTCAGCATATTGCCGGAGAACTTGTAGGCAGATTTCGGCGCAAGAAGATAAAGGGATATAAAGCGGTAGCGCTTACAGCGAATAGCTCTATAGTTACGGCTCTTGCTAATGACTATTCATATGAAGAAATATTTTCCAAACAGCTTGAGAGTGTCGGCCGAAAAGGAGATATTCTGCTTTCTTTGTCTACAAGCGGCAATTCGCTCAATACCGTTAAAGCGGCAATAGAAGCGGGAAGAATCGGTATGACATCGTTTGCTTTTGTCGGAGACAAAATGGGGCGATTGGGCGAAATCTCTCACCTTTTTCTATCTGTTCCGCATGATGACTTCGCGAGAATTCAAGAAGTACATATGCTGATGGGGCATGTTTTATGCGGACTTGTTGAAGAAATGGTTGTTTCGGGAGATGGAGTATAAATATGATAATGTGTTACAAATATATTCCAGTAAGAGTTTCGTCGCCGAAAATGG
>JAUXHZ010000064.1 GCA_030621255.1 Candidatus Latescibacterota bacterium | reverse complement strand
TGCTCAACTTTCCGCGGGAGATGAAATCGGCGTAATGGCATTTACATGGTCGATGGAAAGAGATAGTTGTTTCAGTAATATTCTTGTAGACAAAGAAAACAAGTTTGTGCGGTATCTTACAGAAATTGCCGGTGAAAAGTTATAATGAAACCACAGTTTGCGTACACTATTTTCTTTCCTTTTGTTTTTATTGATAATTTAATATATTTATAGTGGTAACAGTATTGATCTTTGGCTTGTGAGTATATTGTGAAACGGATGTTGCTAAAATCGATGATTCTGAAGGCGAAGGTTACTCAAGCGGATATTCGCTATGTTGGAAGCATTACGATCGATGAAGACCTTATTGAAAAAGCGAATCTGAGAGAACAAGAGAATGTATTGATCGTAAACAGAACCAATGGAAACAGGCTTCAGACTTATATAATCGTGGGTGAGAGGGATTCAGGTGTAATTTGTATCAACGGCGCGGCGGCTCACTTGGTAAATGAAGGTGATATTGTTGATATAATGGCGTTTTCCTGGTCCACAGGTGAAGCTCAGTCACTTTTCCTGAAATTGGACGCAAATAACCGTTTCTCCAGATATGCCACCTCCGAAGAGATTTGACCCCGTTTGCTGATATCCGGAAAGGAAATAGATGTTCAAAAGAAGCCTGCACATCTTTGAACTATGGGGCATCGCGGTAGAAATTCATTTCAGCTGGATTTTTGTTCTCCTGCTTGTAACCTGGAGTTTTGCTACCGGGGTTTATCCCGATATTTATCCTGATGAAAAATTGTTCACCGGCCAGTTGTGGATAATGTCTTTCTTAACTGCAATCCTGTTGTTTGTTTCAATACTTCTTCACGAGTTCAGTCATTCGGTTGTTGCTATCCGGAACGGCCTTCCTATTGGAAAGATCACCTTGTTTATGTTCGGGGGTGTGGCTCAGATGAAGCGGGAGGTTGAAAGTCCCGCTGTGGAACTTAAGATGACTTCCGCGGGGCCCGCCATGACTCTTGTCCTGATAGGCGTTTTTTACTTGCTAGGATTACTTTTTAAATCCTTCGACTCCCTTTTCGTTTTGTTTAATTCTCTGGCGGCTATAAATGGAGTGATATTTGTCTTCAATATGGTTCCGGGGTTTCCACTTGACGGCGGGAGAATATTAAGGGCGATTATCTGGCATCGAACAGGCAATGTTCTTAGAGCGACAAAGATCGCCAGCCGGATCGGTAAAGGATTCGCTTTTGTCCTGATCGGTATTGGTATTATGAATTTACTCCTTTACAGGGATTTTATAGGCGGAATCTGGTTGATGATCATTGGCAGTTTTCTCAGGCAAGCCGCCAATAGAAGTTACAATAACATTTTCTACAAAGAGGTTATGGAGAAGTTTCAGGTATCGGACATAATAAGATATGATGCTGTCGCGGTTGAATTATCAGTTGATTTGCTGACTCTTGTTGAGGATTATTTCAAAAGATATCATTCTCTCTCTTTTCCGGTTGTTGAGGATGAAATGCTGATAGGGATTGTAACACTCGAGGAAGTAAAAAAGATTAACAGCAGCAAGTGGGCTGAAACAAAGGTGGCGGATTTAGTAAATACGAAGTTTGTTGATTTTGTTGTCCGCGGGTTAAATTCCGCCGGGAGGGTTCTCCATCTTATAAACGAGGGAAGGTACAATTCTTTTCCGGTTGTCGATAATTACGGCAGGTTAATCGGTGTTATAAACAGGAGCGATTATGAAGAAGCTGTGGGAGTAATGACTTCTTTGAAGAATTAACCCCCCGGGTCAGCGAAGCTTGTCTATTTCGCTGATCTGTTCATCGGTAAGTTCATTAGCGCTGCCGAGCAACTCCGCGATAAGGCTTGTTTTGGCAGCAGCCTCCAAAACTTCAATTTTGTTAAATGCGTTTTCAAGTGAAAGCCCGAGGCAGACAGGGCCATGATTTTCCATTAGCAGCACATCCGTAGTTACGGCTGCTTCAGAGACCGCCAGGGCTAAATCTTCAGATCCCATAAGGGCATAGGGAATCCCGGTTATTTCTCCCAGGATAAATCGTGATTCGCCTGTAAAATTGCTATTTATCTTTTTCCCTGCGGCGGACAGAGCGGTTGTCCATGGGGGATGAGCGTGAATTATGGCTTTGATATCGCCGCGGCGTTTGTAAATTAACAAGTGAAGGGATGTTTCAATGCTCGGCTTATGGTTTGAAGAAAGGCTTTTGCCGTCCGCTGAAATCTCACATATAGTTTCAGCTGTAAGCCTGCCCTTATCGAGCCCGGATGGAGTAATAAGAATTGAGCCGCTCTCTTTCCTCAGGCTTATGTTGCCGCCCGATGTTGTAGTAAGTCCCCGGGAGTAGAGGCGACGCATAAAATAAGCGATTTCTTCTTTATTATTTCCTGTCATATTTCCACCATTTTAAAAGTATTATTTCGTCCACTCTTTCATGATACAATTTTCCCGCTTGTTTTCATAATAATTATATAAATTAACAGAACAAAAGAAAAAACGGAAAGAAATAAAAATGGAGTATGAATCCCGAAGGAATCTGAAAGGAATCCGGCAAGGAAACTAAAAAGGCAATTACCGACTATCATTATATTTGAAACAAGGCTGAACGCGGCCATCCTGTTTCTTCCGCTTATGGAATTGCCGACAAAAGATAGATTCATCGGATATGTTATGAACAGAAACCCGCCGTAAATGGCAAACATGATAGTTGTAAAAACTGCATTCCGGCTAAGTCCTATAGTAAGAGAGGAAATGGACATGACAGTGTAGGCGAAGCAGAGCATTTTTGTTCTCTGAAATTTTTCGGACATTTTTCCATAAAAAAAAGTAGAAATTGTGCCCGCGCCCATCATCAATCCAAGAATCATACCTGTCCTGGTCATTGAGATCCCGAGCCCGTGATTTAGAAGGCTGGAGCCGTAATTGACGCTTATTCCCCAGCAAGCCCCGCTCAATAGCATTAACGGGATGAATTTGTAAACATATTTCAGCGTTTCATTCCATGAAACATTCTTTTTCGACTCTTCTATAAGTGCATGATCCGTTGTGTTGCGCGAGAGGACCAGGCCGGCTGCCGCGGCGGCTAAATTGATCGTTGCCCAGATATAAAGGGGAACTTTCCAGCCGAAATGCTGCGCTATAAAACCTGTTGTTGTGAAGGTTAAAAGAGCGCCGACATTACCAAAAGCGCTTTGGAATCCGATTGCTTTATCCAGGGGTTTGCCCCTGAAGGTATGCGATATCCAGGAGATCCCAACAGGATGGTAGATGCTCGTACCTATTCTTACACCAAGGAAGAGTATTATGAGCATAGTAAAATTCTTCGCGAATGTCAGAAAAAAGAGAGAAATCCCGACGATAAGAGCGTCAAGTGCCAGGTAGTACCGGGAATGGCGGGTTTTGGCATTGTGTCCAATCAGGTGCTGAAGCGCGACGGCAACAAACAGCCCAATGAAGGTCATCGTGCCGATATCTGAATATTTTTCTATCAAATTACTCTGTGTAAAGAGGATTGGAAAGATTGAAGGCAGGATTATTACTGACGCGTCGTTGCAGCAGTGGTGAAGTGAAACTGTTGCCATTATTCGTTTTTTGATTTCCACTTTATTTCGTGTCCTTTTATATAAAGCTTTATGAGGCCCGATTTGTTCCGTATGAAACTTAAGGGAGATTTAAACGTGAACTTGATTTCGTCGGCTCCAATTGCCAATAAGATAGATTACCATGGAGCAGTGCCTACATTATATCTATACTCCTTCTGAAAGTTAAGCAAATTCTCTGATTCAGTTCAGCCTAAGGCTCTTTTTTATCCTGAAGTTAGGGAAAAGGACTGTTTAAAAGGAAATATAGACCTGTACGTGATAATCCCGTACTCTTTTTATATATAAAGGGAGGATTTAAAATGAAGATTTTATCGATTGTATCAAGCGTTCTGTTGTTAATGGTATCGGTGTCTGTTTCATCTGCAGCGGAGGAATCTTTGTCTTATGTGCGGATGCCTCTTGATAGTGTCGGCTACGCGACTACTCCTTCACAAGTGGAAGCGATTATAAATTTGTGTGATTCGCTTGAGAGTGCGAGCTATTTTGCGAATGAACAAAGATATCCCATAATGTTAAAAAGGAATTTAATCGCGGCAATTTGTCCCCATGATGATTATCTATATGCCGGACCGGTCTATATTCACGTTATGAGGGAAGTCAGGGCGCCGGTGATTATAATGTTCGGAGTTTCTCACCATGCCAGGCATATGGGGATAGAGGGAAAACTGATTTTTGATGATTTTAAGGCCTGGAAGAGCCCCTATGGAGAGCTTAAAATTTCCGGCCTCAGGGAAGATATTATTGAGGCGCTTCCCGGAAAGTTTGTTCTTGTTGACGGTGATATTCACTCGAAAGAACACTCTCTCGAAGCCTTTCTGCCTTTTCTGCACTATCCGGAGTTTGGGGGGGAAGACAAATCCTTGGACCGGGAAAAATTTTCTTTACCAACGATTCTTCCGATTCTTGTCACAAGATTTAAAGGCAATTTGCAGAGAGAGGCGGCGGATATATTTGCCGTTGTGTTGGAGAAAGAGATGGAAGAAAGGGGGTGGGTGCTGGGGAAAGATGTACAGATACTTATTTCCGCTGATTGTGTACACTATGGAGACGAAAAATGGGGCGGCCGTAATTATGCCCCCTTTGGAACAGATAGAGAAGGCTATGAAACGGCACTTGAGCAAGAGATGAAAATAATTAATTCATCTTTAACCGGCCTGATAGACGCGGGGCGCATAGATCAATTTAGATATCTCGTTGAGAGGGATGACCTGGAGTGGCCTTACAAAATACCCTGGTGCGGCGTTTATTCGATCCCGTTCGGGTTAACCGCTCTAGGCAAGCTGTGTAAGCTGACCGGCCGGGAACCCCCGGAAGGGGTTTTATTGAACTATGGCACCAGCCTGGACCCGGGGCGGCTTAACCCCGAAACCAAAGGGCTTGGAGTAACAAATATTAACACCCTCCATCATTGGGTTGGATATGCGGGTATAGGGTATTGGTGAATCTTATAACAGATATTCCAGCATTGAAATTATCCCGGATTCAGTTCTATTGTATCACCCGTGCGGGAATCGGTTTCAGCCAATGTGTTTGGAGGCAGCTCCAGAGCGCCTATAGCCCCTAAGGTTGAATCGGCAAAACAGTCCGGAGGAAAATTCCTGAGCATCTTGATGATCTTCCTGTCTTTATCGATAAAAATTATATCAACAGGTTTCTTCATCCCGACAGTATAAATTCCATTGCATGGGGATATCCACAGCACACAGCCATTTGGAATTCCGTTGTTATTGATATATCGAAGGGTTCTTAGGAAATCTGAAGTTAATGTAAGCAGAGTATCTCCGAGCATGGTGTGTCGTGTTATATTCCGGGCGGACATTTAATCTCCTCTATACAAATACTCCGGTAATTATTACGGCGAGAGTTGACATTGCCAATATTGTCTTCCAGGGGTCGAATCTAAGGCGGAGTGAGTTCCGCTCTCTTTCTGATGATTTTATATCGTCAATATAATCATTTTCGTTATCCATTCTGCTTGCTTCTATTCGGGCGAGTTGTGATTTAAGGTTTTCTTCCCCGGGGGTTGGGCCCTGGATTGGGATTATCATCGGTTGAATATTTGACAATACCAATTGCTGTGGTTTAAAAAATTTGGAGACAGCAAGAAATAGAAAGAAAATTAGAAAGAAAATCATAAAGACAAGTATTGATCCCAAGGGACCTGTTATTGCTCCAACTGCCGTTGAATAAGCAAATTTTGATTTCGTTGTGTTGTTGTTAAAGTGAAAGTGTATTGGAATAGTAAGGAAAAAGGATATAGTGATGCCTGAAGTTGAGAAATAGAGGCCGGTTAACCCATCCCTTAGGGTGTGGATCGCGATCGATATTACCGCTATATAAATGATTGTTAGAGGAATAGTTTTTTTCGAGTTGTTTGTCAGGACAACAAAAATAAAGAATATAGACAGAAGTTTAAGAAACAAAGTTTGCAATTGATATGTATCCACCGTTTTCCTCCCTTCTTTTTGTCAAACACATCTTCATTTTGGGTATAGAACAAGATGCGTTCCTTAAATCGGGGTTGAATTACAAAGAGCAGCCTGAACTTTGAGTAATTCCATTGCGGTTTCGTATCTTCTATATTTGTAGGGAGTTACCTATGCAGGCAAAAACCAACACTTCTCGTAAAAACAATTTTACAAATATATATATTGGGTGGAATAGAAAGATGTGAGGAATATTTCCCAGAGAATCTTAAAGATTTAGAGGCGATGGGCAATAGTACTCAGTTTGATTTTATTTGTTGAACCCCGCTTCGCGCGATTGAGCATGATGCCTTAGAAGGTGTTATCGCAGCGCGTAGGGTCTTCTCC
>JAUXHZ010000133.1 GCA_030621255.1 Candidatus Latescibacterota bacterium | reverse complement strand
GGTGCCAAGTTATACAAATCAGCCAATTATCTTATCAAATTTTCAATAACCGCAACACGCAATTCAGCGAAAACAAAAATATTACTATACTCTTGTACTAACTATCTTTCTTTTCCAATACTTCTACAGCGGGAAGCTTGCCCCCCTCCAGTAATCTAAGCGACGCGCCTCCGCCTGTTGAAATATGAAAAATTTTGTCCGCTAAATGAATCTTGTTCAATGCTGAAACACTATCTCCACCGCCTATAACAGTCTTCGCGCCGGATTCGGTTATTTCAGCAATCTTCCTGGCAATCTTGTTGGTTCCGGCGGCAAAATTATCTATTTCAAATACACCCATAGGCCCATTCCAAAAAACGGTCCGGGCCCTACTCAGCTCTTCTGAAAACAAGCCGATAGATTTCTTGCCAATATCCACACCGATCCACCCCTTGGGAATATTGCCGGTAGATACAAGTTTTACTTCACTATTTTCTTCAATCTCTCTCGCAACAAGACAATCCACAGGCAAAAATATCTTCTTTTCACACCCCTTCCCATCCTCATCCATAAGTTCTTTACAAACCGGGAGATATTGTTCGTCTACAAGTGAATCTCCAATCTCAAGACCAACCGCCTTTAAAAAAGTGAAGGCCATTCCCCCACCGATAATAATGCGGTCTACACGATTAATCAGATTGCTTACAAGACCAATCTTACTCGAGACTTTTGCTCCTCCAAGCAGTGCCACAAATGGGGAGGCGGCATTATCAAGAAGCCTTCCAAGAACTGTAAGTTCCTTTTCCAGGAGAAACCCAGCCACTCTTCTTTCGAAATTCCGCGGGACAGCTTCAGTTGAAGCATGCGCTCTGTGCGCGGTGCCAAAGGCGTCATTTACATAGATATCTCCCCACCGGGAAAGCTGTTTCGCGAAGAGAGGATTATTCTCCTCTTCCTCCTTATAAAATCTCAGGTTTTCCAATAAGAGAATTTCTCCGGCTTTCAAAGCGGAGAATTTTTCCTCTACCGAATCCCCGATACAGTCCTCTACAAACTTTACCGGATGATCAGTGAGCTCGGCCAGTCTATAAGCTACAACTTTAAGGCTGAGGGAACGGGGGTTTTTCCCTGCCGGTCTGCCGAGATGGGAGATCAGAACCAGTGATGCTCCGTTATCAACAATATATTCAATGCTGGGAAGCGCTGACTTAATCCTCGTATCATCGTCAACATCACCATCCCTTGAGAGGGGAACATTGAAATCGACCCTCATAAGCACTCTTTTACCCTGTAGATCCAAATCTGTCAGTGTCTTGCGGTCCAAACTATTCCCTCCATACATTCTTTAATTACTTCTTCGCGATCAATCTCATCATGTCAACCATTCGCATGGCGTAGCCACACTCATTGTCATACCAGGAAAGCACTTTGAATACCTTCGGGGTAATACCCATTGTGGCACCCGAATCAAAGATTGATGAATGAGGATTGCCGATAACATCCACTGATACAATTGGATCCTCACAATATTCAAGTATACCTTTCAATGAACGCTCTGCTTCCAGCTTCATAGCGCTGTTTATTTTCTCAACTGTTGTATTTTTCTTAAGAGTTACAGTCAGATCAACAAGGGATCCGTCCGCAGTTGGAACACGAACAGCCATACCATCGAGTTTTCCTTTGAGCTTCGGCATTACAATACCGACGGCCTCAGCCGCGCCCGTAGTTGTCGGAATCATGGACACGGCACACGCTCTCGCTCTTCGAAGATCCTTGTGAGGTCCATCCAATATATTCTGATCACTGGTATAAGCATGAATAGTTGTCATCAATCCATTTGATACACCAAACTTCTTATCCAAGACCATAACTACGGGAGCGAGGCAGTTCGTGGTGCAGGAAGCCGTTGAAATTACTTGATGCTTGCTCTTTCTGTAAGATTTGTGATTTACTCCCATTACTATCATTATGTCGGCATCTGGAGAAGGCGCCGAAATAATAACTTTTTTCGCTCCTGCTTCAATATGTTTGGCGGCGTCTTTCCGTTTTCTGAAAAACCCGGTTGATTCAATAACTACATCTACGGCATGCTTCTTCCAGGGCAGATTCGCGGGATCAGTTTCTGAATAAATCTTAAATTTTCTGCTTCCAGCCTTGATATGCCCGGATTTCAGCGCCTTTACATCACCGGGGAACTTGCCGTGCACCGAATCGTATTTCAGAAGATGCGCAAGTGTTTCAACGTTTGTGAGATCATTAACAGCAACAAGATTAAAGCGCTTGTCATTTGCAAGTCCGCGCATGACCAGCCTGCCGATTCTTCCAAAACCGTTTATCGCTACTTTTATCGCCACAACTCTCCTCCTTGAATTAAAGTTTTCTACGTTACCTTATTTTCACTGCCAAACAACTTGATCTTTACCTTTACAACTCCTGCAATCGCTTCTCTCCCCGCTCCCAGATACTTTCTGGGATCAAAACCGCCGGGATCTTCAAAAAACTTTTTTCTGATAAAAGCTGTAAAAGCAATTCGCATGTCGGTATCTATATTGACCTTGCTTATCCCTCTCTTTACAGCTTCCCTTATAGCATCATCGGGAACACCTCTGGCATCGCCAATATCAGCCCCGAATCTGTTCGCAATTTCCACGTGCTCCACGTTAACACCGGACGCTCCGTGAAGAACCAGGGGAATTGACACCTTTGAAACGATCTCTGTCAATCTGTTCATCCCCAATCTCGGTTCGCCCTTAAATTTATAGGCTCCATGAGAAGTGCCGATCGCCACAGCGAGTGAGTCAACCCCTGTGCTTTCAACAAATTGAACAACCTCATCAGGATCCGTAAATTTCGCGTCCTGCTCCGAAACAGAAACATTATCCTCTATACCAGCCAGTTTGCCAAGCTCTCCCTCAACTGAAACTCCGCGGGAAGCGGCCTTTTGCACTACTTCACGTGTAACCGCAATATTTTCTTCTAACGGTAAATGGGAACCATCAATCATTACTGATGTAAAACCATTTTCAATGCACTGCTCTATCACATTCATGTCTTTACCGTGGTCAAGGTGCAGAGAAAATTTCGTATTCTCCCTCTCCGCGGCAATTCTTACCATTGAAACCAGGTTTTCAAAACCCGCATATTTTATCGCGCCTTCCGAAACCGCCAATATCGCAGGGCTATTCAACTCGCCGGCTGTTTCCGTTATAGCCTGGATAAATTCCATATTGTTAATATTGAAAGCTCCAACGGCGTACTTCCCTTCCCTGGCGGCATCCATAAGTTCTTTGTTTGTTACAAGCATATTTTCCCCTTTCTCTAAATTCTTTATCTGCAGCTATACCCTTCTGCTCTATATTCGGCAAATTCCAAATCCGCCTCCATATAGTTAAGAGATCTATTCAAATTCGAACGACTGCACCCGTCTACCAACTATCCCCCGGGCAATTCAGAAGTATTGAAACACAGACACCGATTATCTTCAATAAATTATTTAGCATTAATTTAATTCTTCTCCGCATGGGCCCGAAAATCAATCCGCGGCTGATAATGACTTACCGGCGGAAAGTACGATTATATTTGAAAACCCCTTCTTTTTCAAAATCCTTATACACTCCCGCACCGTCTCCCCCGTAGTAACTAAATCATCAACCAGGACGATATCTTTAGTATAGAATTCATTGATTTCCAATACATTAAAAGCCTTAAGGACATTTTCCCTGCGGCCATCGGCGTCGAGACTGGACTGACTTTTAGTATTCCTCACTCTTACGAGAAGATCGGCGCTGAACCGGCAGCCTAATTCCGCGCTTACGCAAGAGGCGAGAAGAGAGGCTTGGTTATACCCCCTCTCTCTCCTTCTCGAATTATGCAAAGGTACCGGCACAATTAGTTTTTGAACCAATAGAGCAGAATCACAGGGGCTGACATAGTCTTTTAACGTTTTCGCCATCCACCACGAAAGTGGTTTCGCAACCGATATTCCACCTGAAAATTTTAAATATCTTATTACCTTAAGAAGCGTTTCATTAGTTCTGAAGGGGGCTATTACCGGAATATCATCGAGGAAAGTATAATCTGAAACAGGCTGCAGTTTCAACCAGCAATCATTACACAACACCTTTCCGGGCAATGATAACCCACCCGGCATATTAAAAGAGAATCGATTTTGAAAAAATATAACAGTCCATTCCGGCCATCCTTCGCGGATTGAGACCGGAAGAACCCCATCCGGCTCATAGAACGGGATATGACAAACCAGACATTCGTTAGTAAAAAAAGAGGAAATGACAAATGAAAGAAAACTCCTTAAAACCCCCAAGACTCTACCCATCACACTGCCACACCTTTCCCGAAGATTGAAACTTTAGAATTTCTTCATTCTTTTATCATTAAAATTGACCACTAAAATAAAAATCGCTCCGCCGACAATAAGCCCCATGCTTATCAATTGATTAAATGTGAATACTCCGACCATAGCAGAATCTTCATAATAAC
>JAUXHZ010000276.1 GCA_030621255.1 Candidatus Latescibacterota bacterium | reverse complement strand
GTATTCCAG
This sequence comes from Candidatus Latescibacterota bacterium, assembly GCA_030621255.1. Classification (GTDB taxonomy): domain Bacteria; phylum Krumholzibacteriota; class Krumholzibacteriia; order Krumholzibacteriales; family WJIX01; genus JAGHBT01. The sequence goes on along the minus strand of JAUXHZ010000276.1, from coordinate 2,544 downwards.
TTAATGAAAAGTGTCAAAATCTTTTCATCTTCAACTGTGTTTTTTCTTACTCTTTTTTCTCTTGCCTATAATTATAGATTGCTGATGAAGATTGGCCTGGATCATCTTGTCGAATTTTATCCTGACATTGCCTTCTTTTAAATCCAACACCACCGAGTTTTCATCTGATTCGGCTATTTCCCCAATAAGGGACAGTTTGTCCCCTTTCTCATCAACAAATTGAACTTTAGCCTTCTCCCCCCGGAATCGGGCGAAATGCCCTGGCTTTACAAGCGGCCTCATAATACCGGGAGAAGATACTTCAAGATTATAAGGGCCTGAAACTTCATTTAGATTATCAAGAACAAGTCCGAGCGACTTCGAGACACCCACACAATCGCTTATAGAAACATTTCTATCAGGATGATCAATATAAATCTGTAATATCTTGCGTTTTCCTCTTTGGGAAAATTTAACTTTGATAAATTCAAAACCCAGATTCCCTAGTTCCTCTTCGAGAATTCCATTTATTTTTTCTTCAACCGACATATATCCTCACCAATTATTCTCAAATAAAACAAAATAGGGCGCTTCCGCCCTATCTTCCTATTATAATACCTACCTAAACTACAATTAGAAATCAAGAAGAATTTTACTCTTGAATCAAATCGGTCACGGAATTAAAGTAATCCCGATTCCGATTCCAGCAAAATAATCACTGCTGCCAGATAAATTCCAGCAGAACCGTACCGACAGCCCCAAGACTCTCCTTTGAACATTTATCGGGCGTATCTTCAAGGGTATGCCAATACGGATACTCAAAATCTATCAGATCTACCGCCGGAATTCCCATTTTAATAAATGGCAGATGATCATCAAGAAGTGAAACCCCTTCTTCATCCTTGAATTCTGAGAGATCCAATCTCCGGGCTATTGCATATAGTTCTTCCAGCAGATCATTTGAGATAGCTTTTGAGTAGCCTTCTTTCTTGATTTCAACATCCTTTTCACCAACCATATCGACTATTATCACTGCATAAGGTCGATATCCCTTCGTATGAGAAGCAAAATAGGACGAACCCAGAATATAATCCTCAGGTACGCCTTCCCTCCCATAATCCTCTCCATCAAAAAAAACAATGTCTATTCCAACCGGGGGCTTTGATTTACCGAGCTGCCTTGCTACTTCAAGGAGTACAGCCACACCACTCGCGCCGTCATTAGCTCCGATAATCGGTGTATCCCGATTTGAAGGATCGGGATCACGATCCGCGAAAGGCCTGGTATCATAGTGGGCGCCCAGTAAAATTCTTTTCTTACTGCCCATATTGAAATTTCCTATGATATTTACAAGCTTTAACGTATCACCGGTAGTCAGAATTCCATCAAATGGCTGCACTGAAATATTTGCTCCGAATTCTTCCAATTTGGAAACCAAATACCTCTGTACGATCTTGTGTCCCCTCGAGCCCGGATCACGCGGACCTATATCGCATTGATCGATAAGAAATCCAAAAGCCGTATCACTATTGAAATCCGGTAATTCAGAAGACGAACATCCATATTGCAAAGCCATACTAACAATAACACAGGCGGCAACCACAAAAAGGCATAATCTAGAATTCAACATTCGCTGTCGCATGAACACCTACCTGCTGATTTACATACCCATAGATACCCCCCGCTGAGCGGGAATAATTCATTGCCAAACTTCCGGTAACAGCGCTACTGAACCCATATGTAAACATCGGCGCCACCCTCAATGTTGACATTTTAGGACTGTTATAACTCTCATTGACAGAATACGCTATATTAAGATTTGAAGTCAATTTACTTTTGAATTTGACTTTCTTGTCCCCCAAAAATGGAAGAGGGATCCCGAGACCCTTTTTACCGCTGATGTCATATTTCAGATTAATACTCGCTGACCACGCTTTATCCCACATTTGCTGGCTTTTAACATCCTTGTTTTCCTGTGCATAGCTTATCGCAATAGTAGAATGAAGAGTGTTTTTCCACATAAGATTCCAGCTGGGAGATACTTTATAGGATGTTTTTTCGAAAGTTTCACTGGAAGACCACCTTCGAGAAAAATTCACATTCAAAGTGCTGGTTTCTATAAATTTCTTTATGAATCCCAATCTTTCGAGCCCTGTCCAGCTAAGCCCGATCTTAGGCCAGAGAATGTTTTTTGTTTCTCTTCGCCGGCCGTTTGTTTCCCTGAAGTCGCCCGAAAGGTTGTACCCGATATCAAGATTCAAATTAGAGGTTATATCTACTTTTGTACCCATATTCAATGTGAGCTTATTTGATAGTGAAACAGGAATTTTTTCTTCATTTCCGGCACTTCCCAAAGCTCCGCTTTCATCAGTTAACCCCAATTGGTACCCAAGGGCGGCACGTTCATAGAGTTGCTGGTATGAACTTCTCTTTGTTAGATCAAGACGCGTACTTATAGGACTCGTCCTGCCTATCAATCCGAGAAATTTCTTTACAATAATCAATTTATCAACCCCTCCGCCCCCGGTAGTATCAGCTTCCGTCTGCTTTGCTTCTACCCCTTTT
>JAUXHZ010000203.1 GCA_030621255.1 Candidatus Latescibacterota bacterium | reverse complement strand
GATCCCCAGTTCCGCTGTATTGAATGCCTTCGGCCCGACTGCTTCGAGTTTTTCTTTTAAGAGGTCAGCTTCCGGCCCGCCGGTAATTTCCACAGCTAACCCGTCTTTGACAATAATTGTTATCGGTGTTTTCCCTGTAAGATCACCGATCCCCGCCATCGATCCATCGACGATAAAAACGCCGTTGGAGCTGTTTTCAACCGGCATAAGATAGGCTTCACCTGAAGGAAGATTGCCGAAGCCTCCCCGGTCATGAATAAGTCCTGTTGAAGCGATGCCGTTTATCCCCTCGATCGGAATTATTATATCGGTACCCGATTCGGTTGTTACGTGAGCTGATTTTGCCTCTGTCAGCAATTTTGTGATCCTTTTGGTTCTTTCCGCTATAGCGTAGTAATCGGCATTAAGGCATCGAACCATGGTATCCTTGGTAATGCCCGGCATCGTAGCTACGCGTGCTCCAGCCGAACAAGCCTCTCTCCTTGCCGTAGTATGTGTAAGTGATTTTGATGTCGGAATTATAACCGCTTCGCTTGCAGCCATTGCCTGAGATACCATTTTGGGTGGTTCTTCGCCGTTTCTGCTTAAGGGTACTATCTCCATAAAGACAGATTCCGCTCCGATAGAACGGCCCGCTTCAAAGAGCGCTTGCCCGATCGTTTTAAGCTCCGTGTCTGTCACCACCAGAAATAATTCATCTTTTTGAACTTTTAAACAGTCTTTTACCGCGATTACCGCTGATTCATAGAGTTCGTTATCCATAGGTTTGCTCCCTTTCGCTGAACTGTTATCCGTACGATTTTAATTTGTTACATCAATGATCAGATATTAACATGAAAGGGGTGGGGTTTTTCAATCTATTTTATCGCAACTTGCTATTTACGCTATTTCGCTTGTGAACTTTCCTGATTCTGCTATTCTGTGTTCTTAATGCATATTAGTATAAAATTTGAGTTGAGCAGAAAAAAGGAAGGAAAAATGTTTTACAAAACTTTAAAGAAATTACTCTGTTTTTCTCTGTTAGCGGGCATTTGCGCGGCAGAGACGCATGATTGTAAAGCAGACTGTTTTTCCTCTGATGATCTTCAGAGATTGTCTGATATCAGGAGTCCTGTGATATCACCCGACGGGAAATTCGCGGCCTATGTGCTCAGAGCATTCCGGGAACCGCTGGAAGGGCAAAAGACAAAACAGGATGACATCTGGCTGGTTTCATTAGATGAGGAAAGGGAACCTGTAAAGTTTATTTTTACAGGCAAACGGGAATTTTCCCCGCGCTGGTCTCCTGACGGCGAAAGGTTGGCCTTTCTTTCAGACAGGGATGGGGAAGGGGTACAGCTTTTTACGATAAGAGTCGATGGAGGTGAAGCTGAAAGAATATCATCTCTTGACGGGGAAATTGTTTCCTTTTGCTGGAGCCCGGATGGTAAAAGTATAGCGGCTGTTGTCCGAAAGCCTGCGAAGAGCGAAGACGAAAGCAGCAAAGAAGAAGGATACGATGAAAAGGAAATTGACAGCGAAAATGTAAAGTGCGGTGTATCGATTTTTGATTCGCGGACAGGAGAAGCTGTTTCAATAACCGGGAATGAAGTTCATGTACAATCGGTCAATTGGTCGCCTGACGGGAAAAATTTGGCGATGATCGTTTCTGACAGGCCGTCTTCCAATTCAGTATATTATCATTCCCGTCTTGAAATACTCGATGTCACAACTCTTCAAAGAAAGATTCTTTCGGGCAATGCCTCCGGGTACGCCGAATGGTCAAGTGATGGAAAGAGAATTCTATTTACCATTACGCAGAAGCACCGGCATATAACGGTTTCTGTGAAATCGATAGCGGTAATAAATGCCGACGGAAGCGGTCTCAGGATTTTGGGCAGGAATTATCTGGGCACACTCGTTTTGCCCCGGTGGCATCCGGATGGGAAAAGGGTTATTGCTATGAATATGGCCGGGGTAAGGGGCAGTCTTGTATATCTGTCTATTGAGAACGATAAAATGGATTTTATAACGAAACTTAATATTCCTTACTATAGCAGGCCTTTTTTCGATATATCAGAAGACGGTTCACGAATTGTCACTTTAAAGAGTAATACTATTTTGCCCCCGCAGCTTTGGTTAATTGAGGAAAAATGGTTTGGAGATTCAAGGAAATTAACGGAGCATAATAAGTGGCTTTCCGGCAGGAACCTTCCTGAGGCTGAAGTTGTTGAATGGACAAGCAGAGACGGCACAAGGGTTGAGGGGGTTCTTTTCCTGCCGCCCGGCTACAGCGGGGAAAAACGATATCCCGCCATTCTGAATATTCACGGCGGGCCGATGTGGGCATGGTGGCTGGGCTGGCATGGAAGCTGGCATGAATGGGCTATTCCTCTTTCCTGCAGGGGATTTGTTGTTCTTCTTCCCAATCCGCGAGGCAGCCTGGGATATGGATCCGGTTTCTCCAGAGCAAATTTCAATGATTGGGGGGGTGGGGATTTTGAGGATATAATGGCTGGCGCGGATTATCTTGTTGACAGAGGTTACGCTGATCCCGGCCGTCTCGGTATATGCGGGTGGAGTTACGGCGGATACTTGGCGTCATGGGCTCTTACACATTCTGACCGTTTCAAAGCTGCCGTTGTTGGAGCGGGGGTGACAAATCTTTTCAGTTTTCATGGCACGACAGATATTACGCCTGATTTTTTAAAACAGTATTTTAGAGGAGTTGCGTACGAAAAGCCGGAAACTTACCGTGAGCATTCCGTAACTAGTTATGTTGCCGGCGCTGTCACTCCGACATTGATTCTGCATGGAGAAGAGGACGCGCGGGTGCCCGTCGGCCAGTCTTATCAGTTGTACCGTGGCCTTCAGCAGAACGGTGTTGAAACAAAGCTTGTGATTTACCCGCGTGAGGGGCATGGCTTCCGTGAAATTTATCACAAGAAGGATTTGCTGAATCGTTTGACAAAGTGGTTCGAGAACTATTTAGGAGAGTAATTTATTCCTGGATAGATTGAAAAGTTGTTGAAGAATTCAGCCTCGCAGGTTAGAATACCCTTTTCTTATCAGCGGAAGATTAAATTCAGGCTGCATCGGAGGTAATATATGAGTGGTCTTTTCGGCGTTGTTTCCAGGGATAGTTGCTCGAAATATTTACTTTATGGAACAGATTATCACTCTCATCTTGGGACTGAATTTGGGGGTGTCGCGGTTTTGGGTGAAAAGTTTCACAGACAGATTCACGATATAAGCACGAGTCAGTTTAAATCAAAATTCGATAAGGATATTATGGGAATGAAGGGGGATATGGGAATAGGGGTTGTAAGCGCTGTTGACGAGCAGCCGATCTATATTAATTCCAGATTTGGCCCGTTCTGTCTGATAATGGATGGATTTATTAATAATTCCCAAGAACTTGCGTCAGCACTTCTTGATCGGGGAATAACATTCAGTGAAGTGGGAAAGGGGTATGTTAATCTGGCGGA
>JAUXHZ010000172.1 GCA_030621255.1 Candidatus Latescibacterota bacterium | reverse complement strand
AAAGAGGATATTGAAAAGAGAAAAGAAGAGCTCGCGAGAGAACTCTTTAACTTGATCCCAGCGGGATTGGGGTCTACAGGTTCACTGAGATTGAATTTTGAAGAGATTGACCGTGTTCTGACTGAGGGAGCTCTCTTTTCCCTTAACCGAGGTTACGGTACGGCGGAAGATCTTGAATATATCGAGGAAGGAGGGAGGATTGCGGGAGCAAATCCATCAAATGTGAGCCTTCACGCTAAGAAACGGCAGTTAAAGCAGGTTGGAACCCTCGGGTCAGGCAATCATTACCTTGAGGTTCAGTATGTTGACAAGGTGTTCTATGAAGATGCGGCCCGAGCCTTTGGCCTATCTGAGGATTCTGTGGTTATCAGTATTCATACGGGAAGCAGGGCTTTAGGGCACCAGATCGGCACTGATTACCAAAAGGTTTTGAGAAAGGCTTCACAGCGCTACAATATCCCGGTTTATGAGCGGGAATTGGTTGGGGCGCCGATTAAGAGCAAGGAAGGAAGAGACTATATATCTGCCGTGCGGGCCGGGATAAACTGCGCATTTGCCAACAGACAGGTAATAGCGGGCTTGGTACGAAGGGTTTTTGCAGGAGTATTTTCAACCGGCGAAAAGGATATCAGAACGGTTTACGAAGTTGGGCATAACAATCTGAAGGTTGAAAAACACACTATAGACGGAGTGGAAAAAGAGGTGCTTGTTCACAGAAAGGGTGCTACCAGAGCCTTCGGCCCAGGCAGGAGCGAGGTCCCGGAGAGATACCGTGATGTAGGACATCCGGTTCTTGTCGGGGGAACAATGGGGACATCTTCGTACATACTTACAGGTACGGAGAAGGGGATGAAGGATACATTTGGAAGCGCGGTTCATGGAGCTGGAAGAGTAAAATCGAGGAAGCAGGCGAGAAAAGGGTTAAGTGGAGAAAAGGTCATAGCGGAGCTTGCGCGAAAGGGCATTATTGTTATGGCTCACAGCAACAAGGGGGTTGCCGAGGAAGCCCCTGCCGCGTACAAGGATGTTGAACAGGTTGTAAATATCATGGAGGGAGCGGGGATTAACAGGCGCGTGGTTAGATTGAGGCCCGCTATTTGTATTAAAGGGTAGAGGCGCGTACCGGGATATCTGTTTAGATAATTTGATCGGGAGTGATAGCTATGACATATGAAGACCATGCCTATTACAAATCTGAAATTGGATTTATAAGAATAGAGGGTAGCCAGGAGGGGCTTACATCTGTTGAATTTGATGATGAGAAAGAAGAATCTGCCGACATGCTATGCGGGAAACCATGCAGCACTATTTTAGATTGTGTTAGACAGCTTGAAGAATATTTCAGTGGTAAAAGAAAAGAGTTTGATCTTGATTTACGGTTTGAGGGGACCGCGTTTCAAAAGAATGTCTGGAAGACTCTTTATGATATTCCCTATGGGAAGACTGTTTCATATGGCTATATAGCCGACAAGATAGGAAATAGTAATGCGGCGAGAGCGGTGGGAAATGCTAATTCCAAAAACAGGTTTGTTATTATTATTCCCTGCCACCGTGTGATAGGAGCCGGGGGAGAGCTGGTAGGTTACGCGAAGGGTTTGTATCGTAAAGAATGGCTTCTTAATCATGAGATGAAGTTTTTGCAGGAATAGTGAGATGTGCCCGAACCTATTTATAAATCAGGCGAAACTCACGGCAAAGCCCAACATTTTTCTTGCGTTTTTATAAGTTTTAGATATACTCATTTTTTTAGGCAATATTTATTTCTGTTCTTTTAATGAATTGTGAAAGTTAAATTAAGTATTTCTTTGAATCCGAATAGGTTAGAGCCAGGAAGGTATCTATGAAGAGAATTTTAGTGACAGGTTCAGTAGGGCAGATAGGTTCTGAATTAACCATCTATTTACGGGAGAGGTATGGTAACGACAATGTTGTCGCGGGAGGACGGAAAACGGAACCAAGTAAAGAGCTGAGGGATTCGGGGCCTTTTGAGATTGTTGACTGTACCGATCTGGAAGCAGTTCGAAAAGTAACCGAAAAGTATCAGATAGATACAATATATCACCTTGCAGCATTGTTGTCAGCGGTCGCGGAGGGTAATCCTCAATTGGCCTGGAATGTTAATATTAACGGCCTGATAAATGTGCTGGAGGTAGCGAGGGAGTATAATTGCGCGGTATTTACTCCAAGCTCGATTGGAGCATTCGGACTTACTACGCCCCTTGATAATACACCCCAGGATACGATTCAGCGGCCAGGCACAATGTATGGCGTAACCAAAGTGTCCGGTGAACTGCTTTGCGATTACTATCACCAAAAATATGGCGTAGATACCCGCGGGGTGCGTTATCCCGGAATTATATCTTATGTGACACCGCCGGGGGGCGGGACTACTGACTATGCCGTGGAAATATTTTATGAAGCGATAAAAAACAAAAGATACACCTGTTTTCTAAAAAAGGGCACTAAACTCGATATGATGTATATGCCGGACGCCCTTAAGGCGGCTGTTGATCTGATGGAGGCGGATGCGAGTAAACTTAAACACCGAAATGCGTTTAATGTTACAGCAATGAGTTTTGCTCCGGAAGGGATCGAAGCGGAGGTTAAAAAGATTATACCGGAATTTACAATGGATTATGATGTTGATCCACTGAGGCAGGGTATCGCTGAATCCTGGCCGAACTATATGGACGATAGTGCCGCGAAGGAGGAATGGGGCTGGGAACCCAAATATGATCTGCAGGAAATGTCCAGGGATATGATTGAGAAATTGAGAATTAAACTTAAGAGCTGATAAAACAGGAGGAAATTATGGGATTAGACAAATTAAATAAAGTACTCGCTAACGAAGTGAATGAACTGGTAACTAAAGGGACAGCCAAGGGGAAAGAGGATATTATAGTAGGCGTTAAAAAGCCGGAAGGCGAAAAGGGCCCAAGATATTTTTTAAAGGGTGAGGGGGAAAAGGAATTCCTGCGGATGAACTCAAATTCCTATCTTGGTCTTTCCCTTGACGAAGATATCATCAAAGCAGAGGAAGCTGCTTCCAGAGAATTCGGTGTCGGCCCAGGCGCTGTTCGTTTTATAAACGGCACTTACAAGGCGCACAGAGATCTCGAGAAGAAACTGGCGGAATTTCATAACTGTGAAGATGCCATGATTTACAGCGCTGCCTATGCGACTATGATAGGTGTCTTTGCCGCTCTTACTTCAAAGGAAACAATAATTATAAGTGATGAATTGAATCATAATTGTATTATTAATGCTATTCGGCTCTCAAGACCCAAAGACAAGAAGATTTATAAGCATAATGATATGGAGGGGCTTGAAGAAAAAATAAAGGAATCGATCGGTAAATGTCAAAGGGTGCTGATTGTTACAGATGGAATTTTCAGCATGAGAGGAGATAATGCCCCTCTTGATGTTGTTTCAGCGCTCTCCAAAAAATATGATGCTGAATTCCCGGAAAATATCATCCTAATGGTAGATGATTCTCATGGTATTGGCGCTATCGGCGAAACTGGAAGGGGAATCGAAGAGTATACAAACGCGGACGGCGTCGATGTTTTAATCGGCACGTTAGGAAAGGCATTCGGCGTGAATGGAGGATATGTAGCTACAAGTGAAGCGGTTACGCGTTTTCTTAGAGAGAAGGCCGTAACCTATATTTATTCCAATCCGATAACGATCGGCGAATCAGCCGCTTGCTTAAAGGCGATAGAGTTTCTCGATAGTGAAAAGGGGCGTGAACGCCTGAAATATGTGGGTAAGTTAACTAAGAGGTTTGAGAATGGATTAGAGGAGCTTGGATTTGAATTTATCCAGA
>JAUXHZ010000313.1 GCA_030621255.1 Candidatus Latescibacterota bacterium | reverse complement strand
AAAAATATTTCTAACATCAGTCCTTCTTTGAATCGGGGAACTCAATTCTATTTATTGTGAAGATGCCCCAGGAAAATGTTATTACAACTGCGAGTACATTTCCGGCGACAATTCCCAGCCAGATACCGGTAAGTCCCATTTCAAAAACAATACCAAGGAGATAGGCGGCCGGAATCTGAAAAAGAATAGTTCTTATTAAAGTAACAATAAGTGATTTACCGCCGTGCCCGATCCCTCTGAACATAGCAGATGTCAGCATACCGATCGGCACTGTTGGATAGAGCAGGCAAATAATACGCAGAAAGTTTACGAGATCATCAAGGATACGCGTAGATCCTTCAGAATAGGCGAACATGTGTGCTACAGGGCGGGCAAAAATAGCGATCAGCACAGCGATAGTGAGTTCTATTAACAAACCGAATTTTACGGCATATAAAAAAGCTGTTTTAAGTTTTTTCCTGTTTCCCGCCCCATAGGCGGCGCCTGTAACAGAGACCACTCCGGTGGAAATACCGATGAGCGGGATCACTCCCAGCATAACAATGCGCCAGCCGCTTGTGAAGACAGCAATGCCGTCTGTACCGCCGGCTTTTATTACAATTTTGTTTAGAACAATCATGGCAAGTGACATCGATAGTTGTGCCAGAGATGAAGGAACTCCCACTTTTAGTATCTCTCCAAGTATTCTTTTGCTATAAATAAAATCCCGGAAAGTAATCTTAAGATATGTATCTTTCTTAAAGAAAAGCCAGTAGCAGAAAAGAAGCGCTGAAAAAGTTAATGATATCACAGTAGCCCAGGCCGCTCCTACTACTCCCATATCGAGCCAGTAGATAAAAATCGGATCGAGAATAATATTTAAGAGTGATCCAGCCATAAGTCCATACATGGCTCTTTTGGCATCGCCCTCTCCCCGTAGAAGCGCGCCTGAAATATAGCTGAATACCATAATTACAGTACCGCCAAAAAGAACTTTCGCGTAGCGGGCCGCCATTCTGCCGATATTCTCATTTCCGCCAAAGGAACTGAAAATAGTGTTCAGAAACGGCAGGATCGATACTGTGATCAGCAATGATATAATCCCGCCGACAAGAAATGTGTGAATAGCGGTATTGTCAGCACCTGTTTTATCATTCATCCCTATACAACGCGAAACAGCGGAGCTTCCACCGACACCAATACCGGCGCCCAGGGCAATAATAATTATAAAAAATGGAAAAAAGAGTCCAACCGCAGCAAGTTCATCCGCGCCCAACCCCGCTACCCAGATACCATCGGCAATATTATAGAGGGCCTGAGAAAACATGCCCAGCATCATGGGGGTTGAAAGTTTCAGGATAGCTTTTTTCGGATCTCCGAGAAGAGTCTCAATCCCTTTTGTTGTTCGTTGCTCTGTTGTCATGCAGCCCTTACTTCGTAAGAGTGTTTACGAAGAATATTTTAATTGTCATAAATTTTCCCCGGATCTTTTTCTGGAAATTCATTTATAGTTTCTTTCTGCCGTTGATTTGATTGATATATTCCCTCGTTGTCAAATTGCGTAAATTTATTATAGCGAATCATAGATGACAGTTCTTTCACGTATTCGGCACGTTTTTCCGAGTACATCTCCAATTTTTCTACAAGTAAAAAGGGGTCATCCGTTTCCATTCTTAACCTTCTAAACTCTTTAAAGGCGGCGCCTCTGCCCAGAGTGCGATAGTAATCTCTAATGGAAGCCTCGATAGTATTGTACTTTTTCAGCCAAATGATTTTATCTCCGCGTTTTATTCCGGCAGCAATTCGTGGTTTGTTCGAATCAAAAGAACGTAACCCAAACACATTTCTTGCTTCTAAAAAGAATCTTGATGTTGCCCAGGAGCTTTCAATGGCCGCCTGAGCAAGAACAATACTAACAGGATGGGGCTTTAACGCCATCAACAATTCATTTACTGTTTCAGCTTTATACTCTTTTTTTAATCTTTCGATTTCCTTTTGCTGTTCCCCTATTTCGATAATCTCTGAAACTCTTCTATATTGTTCTTCCTGTTGTGAAAAAACATGTTTTGCTGCGGGGACTAACAACTGGTTAAACCGCTCTTTCTTTTCACGCAACGTCATTTTCCCGGGCACAATAGATACTGAGTATTTCTGCTTGATATCAACAGGTTGTTTGTCATGGCTTTTCTCTTTTTCTTTTCGGAATGGTTTGAATGTTATGATAAAGCCCAGCACTAAGA
>JAUXHZ010000031.1 GCA_030621255.1 Candidatus Latescibacterota bacterium | reverse complement strand
TAGTAGGTACCATGATTGAGATTCCAAGGGCTGCTATGACAGCTGACCTGGTGGCTGAGCATGCTGAGTTCTTCTCATTCGGGACAAACGATCTTACGCAGACGGCATTTGGACTCAGCCGCGACGATTCCGCGAAGTTTATGAATGATTATATCGAGAAAGAAATATGGCCGGCCGATCCCTTCCAGAAACTGGACATCGAGGGGGTTGGTGAACTTATCAGGATTGCAGTTGAAAAAGGGCAGAAGCAAAGGGATGATCTGAAAATTGGAATATGCGGTGAACATGGAGGGGACCCCTTTTCAGTACTCTTTTTCGGTGAAATTGGTTTCGATTATGTAAGCTGTTCCCCTTTTAGGGTGCCCATTGCCATAATTGCCGCCGCGCAATCGGCTCTTAAAAGTGACATGTAACTGAGTTGGATAAAAAGGAGATTTTTATCAAAGGAAAACCGCAAAGAGACAAATTGTTGGAATTGCTGAAAATATCCTGGAAGGTATTTAAAAATTCTCCGGTTTTGAGGCTCTCTGTTATTAAAATGATGCTGATATCTACCGTAATCCTGATAGTAATTTATACAAGCATTTTATTGTGGATAGATATGGCTTTGGGGAAAGCTCTTCTTATATGGACAATACCGGCGATATTTCTTTATACTCTAATTATATTATCGAATCTCCGCTTTCTTTGTGATGATAACGGGAAAAGTAAGAGACACTTTCAGGCACCAAATATTCTAACGAGCATACGTATAATTTCTGTTGTTCCCATGCTTGTTTTGTTCTTCAGGGGATATTTGTATGGAGCACTGGCAGTATATTTTATGACCGCTTTTACTGATGTGGCGGATGGATATATAGCGCGAAAATTTTCACAAGAAACAAGAATGGGATTAATGTTGGATCCGATTGGAGATATATTATCAACGGAATCGGCATTTTTCTTTCTGTGGATGAGGGGTGATTTTCCCTTATGGCTTCTTATTTTATTGACAGTCAGATATTTTCAATTCTTTGCAGGCCTGGCTTTGCTCTATTTCTTTGACAAGAGACCCATTCTTAAGGCTACAATAATAGGTAAGGTAGTTGGAATAATACAATTTTTAGGAGTTGTTATCCTTGTGTATCAAAAAATCGTTCCGGAATTTATGTTGGGAAAAACCATGAATAATACTTTGTTGCTGACTTTGGGTTTCTCCTTTATTGCTGTTATTGTTTCTCAAACATTGATAGGAATAAATGCAATCAGGGAAAAAAGGGAGAGCTCTGTTATTTCAGGAGGGTACTGATGGATTTTGGAGGAGACCTCGCTGTTCTGGACCCCTCGATTGTATTTCAAGTGGTGAACATAGCGAGACTTACAGGTAAAATAAAACTAATAACTATTAACAATGTGGCAAGTTTGTATTTCGACTATGGAGAGCTTGTCTATGCTACGATTGACACGGGGACGAAGAGGGTCGGAGAGATCCTTATTGAAAAGAATTTAATTAATGAGGATCAATTGAACCACGCCCTCAGGGAAAGCCGGGAGGGTGTAAATAAAAGAATTGGCGATGTCCTGATTGAAAATGGAGATATTGGTTACAAGGTGCTTGTATCGGTTATACAGGAACAGATAAAGATGGTGGTTTACACGGTTCTGGAATGGAATGAGGGACAGTTTGTCTATTTTGATGGTGCCAGGACGAGAAATGAAGATATTCTGCTTGATGTCAAGCTCGATCATCTTTTACTTGAAGGTTTAAAGCGGTTGGATGAAGCTGGAACGAATTAGTCATTTCTGCGGTAGATATTCTTTAATCGCGGTTGTTGTGATCTGTCTTTTAGTATGGGCGGGATCATCATTCGGGGTTACTCTGCAAGCTACCAGATCTGAAGCAATGGGTGGAACACGCACGGCGTTTCCGGATGAGGCGTCTGTAGTTTTCCTTAATCCTGCTGCAATCTCGAATATTGATAAAACTCTTTTTTACTCTGACTATAGCAATAACCGAATAAGAGAGGTGAAGGCTGCGTTTGTAGTGCCTTTGGAAAAACTGGGGATAGGATTATCGTTGTGCAGCAGAAGAAATGATGAAAATGAAGCAGCAGACTATATTGCCGCCGGCGTTTCAAAAATCATATTCAGCGGAACTCCCGACACCTATATCGAAATTGGAGCAAATTTTAGAATCGAACGGTTTGCTTTTGATTTTTACTCTGGTTGTTCCGCCTGCGGGGAAACTAGATTGTCCGAATCCGATGTTACCGGTGATATTGGAATTATATTAAGGCCTCTCCCCTTAGTCTCTTTCAGATATATAGATGAGAAGGTGCGGAAAACCGATAAACTGGATTATGACTCTGACATTATTGGGGAAAAAGGCAGAAGAGTTGGAGCTACATTGTATCTCAGGGATAAACTTGTTGTATCATGGGGAAGAGAGTATCGGGATAGTAGTGTGATTAACCATTACGGATTTTGTCTGAAAACAGGAGTGCCTCTGGAGCTTATGGCTGGTTTTTCCGGGGGAGAAATATCCGGTGGGGCAAGGTTAAAATGGGGATTTCTGAGGGTTTCGTTTGCGTTCTCTCAGGATGGCAAAGAAGGTATTCATCAAAGAATATCTTTTGAAATCGCGCCCGGCCGATTTTCAAGCGGGATTGCAGAGTAAGCATGATGATTTTTGAGATAGAGGGATGTATGAAAAGATGGGCTAAGACAATCAGGTGTGTTCTCCCTCTCTGTAAAACAGAGATCTCTTTGATTATTATTTACTTATTTCTAATCTTATTTATTTCTTTCTTTTCGGCGAGCCCGGTTTTGTCGTCCGATTCAACATCCCATTATAAGTGGTCGGCCCTGTACAGAAATGATGTTGAACTTTATAGAAACTCACAGCCCTTTTCCTGGAATGCTATGTTGGATGAATCTCATCTGAGTGACGAAATTGTTCTTATGGCAAAGGGAAGGAATGTGAAACCGTTCAATATATTTCTGAAGTGTTCAACTGGAAGAAAGGATACCGAATCGGTTGATTATAAAAACTTGTTTTACTTAAAACAGGGGCATATCGGCGTAGATTTGTTCAACAAAAAACTATATTTAAAAGCATATTTAAGAGAGAGGGTTTATCATTCGAGCATGGTATTATTACCGGTTGTTTCCAGCGATTCTCCTTATCTAATGGGGAATGCCATGGGAATGATTGCCGGGATTGATGCCGGAAGATGGGCTGATATTCGCTATACTGAAGCGAGAATCTCTGAAATGAACCCCGAATATTACAATGGGGGATTACCTGATTTTAATAACCCCGGCGCGAGTTTCAGATTTTTTAATGCCAATCTTAAATGGAGAGAGAAGGGCCGTTTCAGCCTCTTTATATCAGAAACACAATCAGCCCAAATAGGTGAAGCTGTAGCTTTTGGTTTTAGCGGCGGGTTAGATTATTCCGGAATCAGGGTGCTGACGGAGTACACTGAGAGAATAGGTGTTTCTTTTCTTAATCTGAATAAAGAGTCTTTGAGCGGTTTCGATCTGAAAAAATTCGGTAAAGAGGGAATAAGTCAGATCTTTCCGGATAATTCCGCTTTTTCAGTGGAAGTGAAAGGCGCGCGGTTGAAGAATTCCTCTCTTGGTTCGATTATATTTCTTCCCGGGTATAGGTACTATGGAGTTGATTACACTAATCCTGAAGGAGAAATAGGAAGTTCGATGGTTGAGAGTTATATCCTTTCTCAATGGAGGCATCCTCAGCTCGCTGTGACCTTCAAGGTGAAAGGTGGAGATATTTACTCATATGATTCCAGTGAAGGGTATAAATATGTAAGGAATACTCTTCATATGCGTTTTAAGACCGGGCTTATCCTGGACGGAGGAGTTCTAATTAGAGAAGAAAGGCGATCTTCGTATCTTGTAACTATAGAGGATGATAATCAGTTCAGCCGGCTTCTTACCACTTTCCGTGTTGATGATTGCCGCGGCGAAAATAAAATTTCTTTTTTATCCGATGGCTGGATAAACATTTCAGATTCATGGCTATTGCGCAGTTCTCTATATTTATTCAAATCAACAGAGAGCAGGTACAGTATATCCCTTGAATACAGGCCATCGCAGAGGTTTGTCTTCATGGCCTCGGTTGGTTCTTTTAATCCTTCTTACTGCGCGATTGCCCTGAATCAAGGCTGGGAACCGGATTTGGCGGAAAAGAACAGAATGATTTATTTCTTTACAAGGGTATGGCTTGGGGGGATCAGAGATTGAAAATAGATTATAGGCATTGGATCAGTTTTTTTCTTATTACTCTTTTTGTTTTTGCAGGTTCTCCGGCAAAAGGGGCGGTATTTCTTGATGGGGAAGAGATAGTTTTTGGTTTGTCAGTGCCGGGGGAGGCTTCTGTTTATCTGGTAGGCGATTTTAACAACTGGAATCCAACAATAGATAAAATGATATGGAACAATAATCAGTATGAAATCAGGTTGTATTTATTGCCGGGTAAACACAGATATCTCTATCTGGTTAATGGAGAATTGAGACCGGATAGTGATCATTCTTTCAGGGATAAGGAGGGCAGATCCTGTTTTTACTTCAGGGAAGATAATGGCCGGTATACGCTGCGTTTTTCGGAAGAATTCAGGGTTAATAGTAAAACAAGAGCACCTGAACCTGAGTTGTCGGCTGAAATTACGACTATTTATGAAAAAGACTATTTTATGGGTTCTCTGAAGGGGAATTTCGACGGAAATATTGCCGGAAACACAAGATTAAGGATCTCATCCGCAATGCTGAGGGATAGCGGGAGAGTGGATGAGAATATCGGTCCTGTGCTTTTGCGGTCCGAAGCGCTAAGCGAGGCCGGCAAATGGAAGATAAGGGCTTTCTACCGGATGGGGAAATTGGGGTTTGATGATCCTCTTGAATTAATTGGTGGGGTTGGGCCGTATGATTATCCCCTTGGGTTATTTTGCAGGGGGATAGATGTTGGTGTGGCCCTGACGGAACAATTTTCAGGAAGAGTGTTTTACGCGGGAAGGCTTGAAGGCTACAGGAGCGGCCTTGAAACAGGTGAGCTTGACCCGGAATATGGTAATCTGCTTCAGTTTATGGACAGGAACCCCGGTGATTCGGATATTATTGGCGCAATGTTTGGTGGAACGGTTGGAGGGATTAATATGCGCTATCTTTTCCGTCGTGATAAGCGTTATGTAGAGTGGGGCTTTTCCGGAGATGAGGGTGAGTGTTTGTTCGGCGGCGCTGAAGAGGTGAATATTAACGGAGTTTGGTGTTCTTATAAGCCTTGCGACAGCACATTAATTGAATTGGAATATTTAAGTGGAACTACTTCTTTGTCTCAAGCGGAAGAGTTTCTAAGCCGGGAAGAAGAGTGTTGTCTGAATAATGGGAGTGGAGAATCAGGCTGGAAGTTATACGCTGGTATAGAGAAGAAATTCAGGACTGCTGATTTAGAATTTTCCTATTCTTGCCGGAAAAGAAATTGCAGTTTCAAAGAAAATCTCGGAGTGAAGAATGGGATGAGGCAAAGAGTAGGATTTGATGCCGGAATGACAATCTCCGGGTTTCATTGGGGTGTAGAGGGTGCTGCCGAGAATTATTCAAATCTGCCACCCGATTATTTCTGGATTAGGAGAAAGAACTTTTGGCTGGATGGTGACACGATTGATTCAAACCACCTTTTCTTTCTTAGATCATCGGGTACTTACAGTGTGCGTTTGGAAGCAAGAAAGCTCGATACTGGAAACACGAAATTTCCCTGTTCAGGCAATCCGGGTTTATCTTTGCTGTTGATGTGTGAAAGGGATAATTTATCCGATAGAGTAATTGAGATGAAAATAATCCATTCGATTCCGGCTCGATTGCTTATTCCGTTTAAACTGACTGGG
Source organism: Candidatus Latescibacterota bacterium (assembly GCA_030621255.1). Classification (GTDB taxonomy): domain Bacteria; phylum Krumholzibacteriota; class Krumholzibacteriia; order Krumholzibacteriales; family WJIX01; genus JAGHBT01. The sequence goes on along the minus strand of JAUXHZ010000031.1, from coordinate 2,773 downwards.
AATACTTCGTTTTTTAACGGAGTCGATTTATTAGCGGATATACGGGGTGTCCTTTATAATCATCAAAATTGGAGTGGTCAACGGGGGTTTATTGATCCCTTCTTCGCGTTGAGAAAAAGTTTTGCGTATTCTTCATGGTGTATGATTGGGGTTGGCTTGAACCCCTACGTTTTTGACAAATGGCATTACAGCATTACTTGTGACGGAAGGGAAAAATTTCTGGAGGATAAAGGAATTTTCCGGAAATCAGCGGTTTTGAATCAGAGGGAATGGTTAGAGATTTTGGGCAATGCTGAAGAGGAAATGTCCGCGAGCTGGATAATTTCTTTTGAAGCGGGTCTCGCTTTCTGATATAAGGGAGTTATGACTAGAATAAGTTTGATCTTGCTGGTTCTTATACTATTTTTATCATGTGCGGGATATATCGAAAAATCGATAGAATCTCCTATGATAGAAGATAATAGCGTGACTTTTTATGTGAGAAGCAAATCTGCTAAGGTTGTACAGGTTGCCGGTGATTGGAATAACTGGGCGAGGGGAGATGCTGCTGAAGGAGAGGTGCTGGTTGGATTAATGACCAGAAATGATTCAGCATTGTATTGGGAAAGAACTGTGAAGCTTGAAAGTGGCCGGTATAAGTATAGATTTTTATTTAATGAATCTGTCTGGATGCTGGACCCGAACAATCCAAGAATTATTGACGATGGAAAAGGAGGGAAGGCAAATCTTTTGATAGTGCCGTAATTATGAGAATAAACAAAAATATGCTTAATCTGTTAACTGCTATTCTGCTTTTTACCTTGGTTGGATGTGGCAGGTTTACGCGATTCGGGGGAACCGATATTGAATCTTCTACCGGGCCGGAGGTAACAGATGGTGGAATCAGATTTTCAGTTTATTCAACCGAAGTTAAAAAAATAGCTATCGCGGGAAGTTTTAATAACTGGTCAAAATCTGTTGATTTTCTTTCCCGAACTGATGAAAAAGGGGTTTGGGAAATCACGCTGCCATTATCGGCCGGCAGGTATGAGTACAAGTTTGTGATTGACGGCAAAGAGTGGGTTCCTGATCCAGGAAACATAAATAGTGTCGATGACGGTTTTGGGGAGTTGAATTCTGTAATCATAGTGCATTAAAATACCCAAACTTGGTGCCCTGCCTGAAAATGATATTGAGTTTATTCAGGAAGAATAGAGTATTCTCCAAATTCCAGCTGCAAGATTAATCGGGCCCCGCTGAGAAATTCTCGTAAAATATAGTAATTGCAGAAAGAGGGGGAATTTCAGTAAAATCTCCAATGTTGCATTTTGCCCTGATTTGTAGTAATCTTGCTTTAAGAAAAAGGCTGTTTTGACGCACTGTTTGGATCTCAAGCTATAAATAGTTGTGAGGCAGGGCGCTTATTTTAGTTAAAAAAAGGATCATTGTAAACATTCTAGATTGTATAGTAGTAGTAAGTTAGGCTATATTTGCGTGTAATATGCTATCCAGGAGGAATTGATTGTTGCTACTGGATTGAGATCCCTGTGTAACCGTGTAGGAAGGTTAGGAGCGGGTGATACCGGCATCTGGTATATACCTTGCCCGTTAAAAGTGGAATAATGTATACGAGATTGAATAAATTTATTGCAAATTCAAAGGGGCACAATAGAGTTCTATTGTTCTTCATATTTTTTGTTTTGCTTATATGCCGGGCCGACAGCTTAAAAGCCGCCCCCGGAAGTGGTACTGCAGTGATTACTCCACCCGGTGATGTAACTGTCGGAACGTATGGCGAGTGGACAATTACGTATACAGCCGCTGAAAATTTTTCAAATGGAGAAATTTCCCTTCTGATCCCCGCTGGTTGGACACTGCCGCAATCGACGAATAATTCAGTTGCTGGTTATATTACCGTGTCAAGCGAAGGGGAGCTGGCTGTAAATCCGATTAGTATAGGCGCAAGAACAATTGTAATATCTTTAGATTCACTTTCTACCGGTGAAACAGTTGATATAGTATATGGGGATAGTACTCTTTCATCTTCCGGACAGGCTCAGGCTCAGAATAGTGTAGAGTCAGATATTGAATTTACGGTGAGTTCGGATCCTTCAAGCAGTTCCCCTTTAGCAATAGCGTTATCACCAGTGTTAAGTACTACTCCGGACGCGGTTGTTAGTATCATTTTCACTACCACTCCAAGAACAGTTGTTGCCGGTGATATAGCGAATATAATGAGACTCCAGACTGTGGATCAATATAATAATCCAAGTCCTGTGGCTTCAGATCAGACTGTAAATCTTTCTTCTACTTCTTCTGATGGAGATTTTTCACATCTGGGGGGTGGGGGGTTCAGTGAGACTTCAAGTGTTGTTATTTCTGTAGCAGAAGACACGGTTTCTTTCTATTACAAGGATATTAGCGCAGGCACTCCGGACATTACGGCTTCAGCAGCGGGTCAATCGTGGACTGCGGCTCAGCAGCAGGTTACCGTGAATCCCGCCGCGCCCCTGAAAGTGGAGATTTCACCTCGCGATTCCACAATAACCGCAGGCGATTTTGCCGGATACAAAATTGTTATTGAAGATGAATTCGGCAACGCGAGTCCGGTTTCATCTGATCAGGATATTCAATTGATCGCGACAGGCGGATCATTCTACACAATTTCAAATCACTCTGTTGCAATTTCAGAGATAACCATTACAACTGGAAACAGTTCTGTGCTGCTGGACTATAGGCATACGGAAATGGAAATGACCCTGGGCTATATGCTCTTGTTTTTAGACAGTGATGG
>JAUXHZ010000212.1 GCA_030621255.1 Candidatus Latescibacterota bacterium | reverse complement strand
GCCCGCAATACCCAGGCAAGAGCGGGCCGGCTGCCGTCGGTAACCCTGAAGGGAGATTACTCTAAAAATTACTCGCCCGAACAGCCTGCAAATCCATTCTATCCAACAGAACGCAAATCTGAAAACTACAATCTTTCGATAGCCGCCTCACACGAAATGGATCTCTGGGGAAAAATCTCGCGCTCTCACGAAGCGGCGAGGGCCGATCTGCTTATGTCAATAGAAAACCGCCGCACCGTCATCCAATCGGTTATAGCAACTACTGTCACCCTCTACCTGCAAATTGAATCTCTTGAGAGAAGAATAGATATCGCCGGAAGAAGCGTGGAAAGCTACAAAAAAAGCGTGTCCATAGTGGAAAAAAGATATCAAAGCGGCCTTACATCGATACTCGACCTGAAACAGGCAAGGCGGGCTCGCGCGAGGGCACAGTCCAACCTGCCTCAACTCAGCCAGGATATTGGAAAAGCGCAGCATAATCTTTCTGTCCTGCTCGGAAGATATCCACATTCTACAGCCGCCAGGCTTCAGCCCGTGGATTACTTTAAAGAACTCCCGCCTGTACCCGCCGGCATACCTTCAAGTATCCTCGAAACCCGTCCTGACATAAGAGCCGCTGAAGCAAAGTTAAAAGCCCTTAACGCCCGATACGGTATGGCCGTCGCCAACCTTTTCCCCCGGATAACTCTTACCGGCTCACGCGGATATTCAAATGATGAGTTAAACGATCTTTTTACTCCGCAAAATCTCCTCTGGAATCTGGCAAAAGGCATCACACAACCGATATTTTATTCCGGGAAGCTTCTCGCGGAAAAATCCGCGGCGCATGCCCGCTACAGGCAAGGACTCGCCGATTACGCAAAAACGGTCCTCACAGCTTTCTCCGAAGTGGAAAGCGCTCTTTTAACGCGCGGTGCGCAGATGGAAAAACGCTCGGCAATGATAGAATATTTCAAGGAAGCTGTAGAAACCCTTCGAATCGCAGAAAGCAGATACCAGCGCGGACTTTCCAGTTACCTAAGTGTCCTGGACGCCCTTCAGGCCAGATATTCAGCGGAAGAGAGCCTTGTACTTGTGGATCTGTCAATTATGACAAATAGAGTGTCCTTGTACAGAGCCCTGGGCGGCAAATGGCTGGACGAGACAAAGAAAGAAGGAAAATAACAGATGAGCATTAATAAGAAACTCAAAAATCTTAAAACTTCAAAACCGGTTCTTTTTCAAATTTTGGTTGCCGCGGCGATAATCGCGGCCGCGTTAATTATATTTGCCGTTATGACTGCTACCAAAAAGGATGTCAGACGTCACACACTGACAATGGCTGTTCCGGTGGTAGAGACCATCTTTATAAAAACAGATTCAGTAACGGTTAATATTACCGGTGAGGGAACGGTGGAACCGCTCAGGCAAATTTCTCTTTCGCCTCAGGTTGGCGGGAAAATAATCAGCATTTCTGATTCTTTTATAAGCGGCGGGCAATTCACCCTCGGCGACACCCTTCTCAGAATCGACCCTGCCGATTACAAACTCGCTCTAAGGTCGGCTCAAGCCCGCGTTAAAGATCTGGAAAGCAAGCTGATGATCGCCGAAGAAGAAAGCAAAATCGCTATAGAAGAATGGAAGATAAGTTCATCAGAAAACAGTGGTTCCGGGGAACCCCCTCCACTCGCGGCAAAAAAACCGCAATTGTTTGCCGCGAGGGCGGCCCTTGACGGAGCAAAAGCCGGTATGGAAACCGCTCTCTTAAGCCTTGAGAGAACTGTAATAACCGCTCCCTTCGACGGACGTGTTATAAGCAAAAATATCGGTCAAAGCCAGTATGTATCCCCCGGCTTTCAACTCGGGCATATATATTCGATTGAAGCGGCGGAGATAGCAGTTCCCCTCCCGCAGGAAGATCTTGAATGGTTCAACGTACCCGGACTTACATCCGCACTTTCAGACCAAGCCAACGCGACTGTTACGGCCTCAATCGCCGGTAGAGAGTTAAGCCGGCCCGCGAAAATAATGCGCGCTGAAGGTGTTATCGATCAGAAAACCAGGATGGTCAATATCATCTTAAGGGTTAACCGGCCGTATGACACAAGGCCTCCTCTCGTGATGGGCCTTTTTGTAACTGTTGAGATCAGAGGAAAAAAGCTGCCCGAAGCCGTATTGATACCTAGAATCGCCCTGCATCAGAACGATACAGTCTGGATCGCGGAAGATGGCATACTGAAACTCAGAAAAGTCGAAACGGTGCGCTTCGAAGGCAACAACGTGCTTATCAGATCCGGCCTTAATAATAATGATCAGGTTATTACTTCATCTCTCAAGATCGTTACTAACGGGATGAAGATTCGTGTAAAACAAGGGAAAGGACCCCGCAACTAATGAAAAATATTATCTCCTGGTTTGCACACAATCATGTAGCCGCGAATCTGCTAATGATTTTCCTCCTTCTGGCAGGATTTTTCGCAATCCAGAATATAAAAGTAGAGATTTTCCCTGACTTATCACTTGATATCATAACTATCTCGATGGAGTACCCCGGAGCTTCCCCCGCGGAGATCGAGGAAGCGATCGTCCGCCGCATTGAGGAACGGATAGCGGGGCTTGCCGGTATCAAGCGTATAGATTCAACCGCAAGAGAGAACGTAGGAACAGTATCAATCGAAATTATAAACGGCTGGGATATTCAAAAGCTCGCAAACGAAGTAAAATCTGAAGTTGACAGAATAAGGACATTTCCTGAAGAGGCTGAAAAGCCGATCGTGCAGCAGGTAACACGTAAAAATCAGGTTATCAATCTCGCACTTTACGGGGATGCGCCGGAGGCTACAATCAAGCATCTAGCCGAGAAAATCAAAGATGATCTAACCACCCTGCCTGAAATAACTCTCGTTGACCTTTTCGGTGTCCGAACATCGGAGATTCATATAGATATTCCAGAGAAAACACTCCGGCAATACAACCTTACACTAGGAAGAATCGCGGATATTATTCACCGCTCCAGTCTCGATCTGCCGGCTGGAAGCATAAAAACAAAAGATGAAACAATAATGATCCGCACAAAGGGCAAACGCTACTACGCCGCGCAGTACGCTGACATCGCAGTTATCACAAACCCTGACGGCAGCAAAGTTACTCTTGGGGATATCGCTGAACTAAAAGATGAGTTTGAGGATGTGGACATCTCCGTACACACACATGGCAAACCGGCGGCCTTTATACAAGTTTACCGTGTAGCAGATCAAAACGCGCTCGATGTAGCCGGAGCGGTAAAAACCTATGTTGAAGGCACAAGAGATAACCTTCCCGAAGGAATGAATATCGAATATTTCAATGATATGTCTATTATTCTAAGAAGCAGAATAAATCTGCTCATTAAGAATAT
>JAUXHZ010000214.1 GCA_030621255.1 Candidatus Latescibacterota bacterium | reverse complement strand
GAACAGGGGGGTTCCTTCCAATCCAAGTTTTGCTCTAAGCTCCTCTTTATCCATTCCCCACATTAAATTATTTTTATTGCTAAACCGCTCAAGAACATTCTTAAGCTCATTCTCTTTCTTGCCGGCATTAGCCGAGCTGACAAGTACTCGCCCAACTCTCCAAATATCACCATTTTCTTCAAGTTTTCCAACAAGCTTAATAATATCTTCCGTGTTAAATCCGAACTTTTCGATACTATCGGGCAAAACCCCCTTTTCCCCCGCCCGATCAATCAGCATTTGCACTATTTCTTTCCCGGCCCCATCCTTTAAAATCTTTAATTCTTTAATAACCTTTTCGTTGGACCCCTTTGTTTTGTCAGGCAGAGGGTCAAGAATCCTGCCGCCACCCACTACCCGCATCGGCGAATATGTTCTTAATACAAACTTGTCTCCAGCCATAGCGACCGTGGGTTTTTCAAGTCTCAGCTGAATGAATCCGGCAATACCTTTATCCAATTTTTCATTGCCAAGTAAAACAACCCTGCAGAGTATCTCTCCGGCAGCGCAATGAAACCTTAACCGCTGCCTGTTTCTTATCGCTGATCCGGGCATCGTACTTACTTCCACCGCGGCATTCAGCATTCTTGTCAGTTTGAGCTTGCCTGGTGTTAAAAGTTGATCACCTATTGAAATTTCATTCTTCTTAGCTCCATGAAGCGCAAGAGCTATCCGCATACCACTGCTGGTTTCTTTTAGTGAAGTGTCAAAAGTTTGAATTTCCCGCACCCTCACTTTCCTGCCGAGAGGTTCAAGGACAAGTTCATCCCCGGGAGATGTTTTTCCGCTCCAGGTAGTGCCGGTTATAATAGTCCCGATACCTGTTCTCGAAAAAACCCTGTCCACCGGAATCCGAAAGAATCGATCCATTTTATTTTTTTTAAGCTGTTTACATTGGTCAGCCAGAATACATTTTAATTCATCCAGCCCCTCACCCGAGACAGTCGAGGTACGAACAAAAGGCGAATTTTCAAGGGGTGTCCCTTTTAGAAGATCCTTGACCTCACTCTCAACTATAGGGACAAGTTCCGGATCAGCCAAATCGATCTTAGTAATAACGATAACGCCGGTGTCAACACCAAGCATCCTCAATACTTCAAAATGTTCTCTGGTCTGAGGCATCACTCCTTCATCAGCGGCAATAACAAATATAACAAGGTCCACACCTACTGCCCCTGAAACCATGTTTTTTATAAACTTTTCATGCCCCGGGACATCAATTACGCCCGCTCTTATCCCCGGGCCAAGGTCAATGGGCGCAAACCCAAGTACAATTGAAATGCCTCTTGATTTTTCTTCGGAAAGACGATCTGTATCTTTTCCCGTTAAAGCCTTGACTATTTCGGTCTTACCATGATCCACATGTCCAGCGGTACCAATTATAACATTCTTCAATTTGTAACCCTTCTCTTCCTACCGCTAATCGCTGATCCTCCTGATATCCGCTCCTATTGCAGCAAATTTCTCTTCGATTCTCTCATACCCTCTGTCGATGTGATATATTCTCAGTACCTTTGTTTCCCCATGCGCCACGAGTCCCGCAAGGATTAAAGCGGAACTTGCCCTGATGTCCGTAGCCATTACCGGCGCTCCCGCCAGCCTTCCGACTCCGTTAACAATAGCTACTCTGCCGTCAATATTTATATCAGCTCCAAGCCTTCTTAGTTCAGGCACGTGAGTAAATCTATCTGGATAAACATGTTCAACAATTGAACTTGTTCCATCAGCGAGGCAAAGAAGCGACATCATCTGCGCCTGCATGTCCGTTGGAAAGGAAGGATAATAACCCGTTTCCACTTCAGTGGAGCGGATCTTTTCCGGGGCTTCGACTGTAAACCCATTCTGGGAAAGTTCTATTTTCGCTCCACATGCAGACAGCTTATCAAAAACCGAGTGCATATGATCCGGCTCACAGTCTCTGATCTCTATCTTCCCTCCCGTAATGACCGCTGCCGCCGCGAATGTTCCTGCTTCAATCCTGTCGGGAATCACCCTAAAATTAAATGGCTGAATTTCTTTAACCCCTTTAATAACTATCTTTGAAGTTCCTTCACCATCAATTATCGCCCCGGATTGTTTCAAAGCTTCCGCCAAATTAACAATTTCGGGTTCACACGCCGCATTCTCTATAATTGTTTCGCCATCGGCCAAGACCGCCGCCATCAGAATATTCACAGTAGCTCCAACACTGGGAACAGAAAGAATAATCTCCGCTCCATGAAGCCTATCCGCCGAAGCTTCAATATAACCATGATCTATCTCAATTTTAGCTCCAAGCGCCATTAGGCCTTTAAGATGCAGGTCAATGGGCCTGGGTCCCCACGCGCAGCCCCCGGGCAGGGAAACTCGAGCATGCCCGCGTTTCGCGATTAATGGAGCCAGCACATAAATGGAAGCTCTCATCGTCCTGACCAAATTATAAGGGGCTTCTTCCGATTCGATTTTCGAAGCATCCAGAAAAAGCCTTGAATCGCTAAATTCAACATCAACCCCCAAGCCTCGAAGAAGTTCCGACATGGTTCCTGTGTCTTTAAGGTCCGGAACATTTTCCAGAACACACTTGCCCTCCGTTAAAATCGCCGCAGCCATAAGGGGCAGCATCGCGTTCTTGGCTCCGCTGATATTTACACTGCCTTTTAATCTACTCGGCCCTCTAATAATAAAACTGTCCATATTTCTTTCCCTTTGTCAGTCCAATTTGAATGCTGTCACTATACGTTCAAAACCATTATAATCTTTGCTTATTTCCACCCGCTTATACCCTGCTTCCTTACATATGTTCTCCACATAGCGAGCCAGGCCGCCTCCTATTTCAACCGCCAACATCCCTCCCGGATTCAAGAAAGAAAGCCCCGCGTCAACTAATAGTGGATAAAAATCCTCACCTCTTCTTCCACCATCAAGAGCGGTTCTGTTTTCATAACAAGAGACTTCTTTTTGAAGAGTATCAATTTCATCAGTTGGTATATATGGAGGATTGGATATTAAAATATCAAAACTCTGCTTCTTGTCTATAACATCAAAAGATGACGCAACAAAGGATTGTATTCGATCAGCAACCCCTAGAGAATCGAAATTCTCTCTAGCCAGCTCAACTGCCTTCCGGGAGATATCAAAACCAACTCCTTGCCAATTTTTATGCCTTAGGGCAAGAGTACCGGATATAATGCCTGTTCCGAAGCCAAACTCCAGAAAACGGACAGATGATTCATTACCGAACAGGGCTTCTACCCGCTCAATCAGCATTTCCGTTTCCGGCCTTGGGATAAATACTCCCTCACGAACACGAAATGGAATAGAAAAGAATTCCGTTTCCCCAAGAATGT
>JAUXHZ010000002.1 GCA_030621255.1 Candidatus Latescibacterota bacterium | reverse complement strand
GTGCTGTGGAAGTTACTGCTGTATCCGGAGTTGACGGGGATAGTATGGTGATGGGCGGGGAAGAAGTGGCCGATATTTTAGAAAAAAAAGAGCAGATTGAAAATTCAATCTCTTTCCTTGAACGGTTTGCCGAGAAACCTTCTTTCTTTGAAAAATTAAGCAGGGGGCCTCTAACCGCATCAGATGATGAGCTCGAGGAGCTGGACAGGGAAATATCCCCGGTTGGAATATGGGGGGAGTCCGGTAAGATCGATGATCGGATTCGAAGCTCTAAAGAGGAACTCTCAAAAAGTAAAGAGATCGTTTCTTCTTTGCAGGGGTGGAGGGGATTGGAAGTTTCACTGGAAGCTCTTTCAACTCAAAAGTATGAACTTCAAATGTGGACTCTGCCGGAAAAACAGGCCGCGGCCGGGCTTGAAGATATTTACGGGAAATTTGAGTTGTGTCACTTTGAGTCTTGTTTGGTGGAAGATGGGAAAGTGCATTTGGCGGTTATATTACCGGGCGCCGGCCAGAATGATTTAACGGAAGCCCTCAAGGAAATTGGCGGGTTTCATAACATATATCGAGGGGTAGAGGGGACTCCAGCTCAGGTTATTGAGAATGAAAAACTCCATTGGGATCTCCTGGAGAGAAAGATCCGTGAGGCCGAAGCGGAGGCCGGGGAACTTGCCGGAATTCTTGACAAATTGTACATTCTTTCTGATTATTACGGCGAAAAATTGGGGCTTACCGAAATTGAGAGCAAGTTTTATCATACTGCCAGCACAAGTTTAATCGAGGGGTGGGTAAGAGCTCTTGACAAAAAGAAATTTGAAAAGAGTATTTTTTCCAATTTTGATGACATTGAATTTGCTTTCAGAGAACCTCTTGATGATGAAGAACCGCCGATTCACCTCGATAACAACGCCGCGACCAGGCCGAGCGAATTTGTAACAACATTGTACGGAAGGCCGGTTTATTCCGAAGTGGATCCGACACCACTGCTTGCCCCGTTCTTTATACTCTTTTTTGCAATGTGTTTGAGTGATGCCGGTTATGGAATTATTCTCGCGGCGTTTGCCGCCTTTATTATTTTGAAATTCAAACCATCAGGTGGATTCGCGCTTCTAATGAAATTGCTTTTTGCCGGAGGAATTGTTACTGCCATAGTTGGTGTATTGAGCGGCGGAATCTTCGGGATCGGGCCCGAATCATTCCCTCCATTTATGAGGCAATTTATTTTAGTCAATCCGCTTAAAGAACCTATGAAGATGCTTAATATCTCGTTTGTGATGGGACTTGTGCATATGCTTTTCGGAATGGGCGTCAAGATGACTGCAAAAATCAAAGAAGGGATGATTGCGGATGCTCTTCTTGACAATCTTTGCTGGATTATTTTTTTAATTGTGCTTGCTCCGTTAGGGTATTCAGTTATTCTGGGCGGATATGTGCCTGATGTTGTTATGTGGTGGAGCAAAAGGGCGGCGCTTGTTTTTGTGTTCATAATCTTTATAACCGGCGGTAGAAAAAAGAAATCAATTATCAATAAGGTGCTTGGCGGACTGGTTGGGTTCTACGATGTTGTGGGCTATTTTGGAGATGTTCTATCCTACGCGCGGCTTCTGGCTCTTGGCTTGGCGACAAGCGCTATCGCGATAGCTGTAAACGATATAGCAAAAATGGTTATCGGCATGCCATACTATACCGGTTATCTTGCGGCGATACTGATTCTCCTGGGAGGGCATACTTTTAACTTAGCCGTTAATACACTTGGCGGTTTTGTTCATTCAGCCAGGCTTCAGTACCTTGAGTTTTTCTCAAAATTTTTTACCGGCGGGGGAAAAGAATTTAAGCCATTCAGGAATGAAAGGAATTACTCGATAATTAAAAATCAGAATTCAGATAAATCTGTCTGAGGAAGGAGAAAGTATGTTTGGATTTATGCTTGTAATTTTGGGTGCAGCTCTGGCAGCCGGCCTTGCCGGCGCAGGGTCAGCCGTTGGAACGGGGATAGCCGGCCAGGCTGCCAGCGGAGTAACAAGCGAAGACCCCGGTAAATTTGGAAGCCTGCTTGTTCTGCAGGCCCTGCCGGGAACCCAGGGCATTTATGGATTAGTGGCGCTGTTTATGATAATAAATAAGCTTCCTGCGCTGGATGCCCTGAGCGGGGTTTCGGTAGGTTCAGGTTTGGCTATGCTTGGAGCAGCTCTGCCGGTAGCTATTACGGGGCTTATTTCCGGCCTTTATCAGGGGAAAGTCTGCGCTTCCGCGTGCAGCCTTGTAGCTAAAAGGCCTGGTGAGGTTGGCAAGGGAATGGTTTTCGCTGTTATAGTTGAAACATACGCTGTGCTTGGACTTCTCGGAACAATTTTGCTTCTTCAGAAAATTTCATTATAGGGGTAACTGGATATGATTAAAAATCAAGGAATGGAAGACTGATCATGTCGATTGAAAATATACTGAATACAATAGATAAAGAAGCTCTGTCGAATGCTGACCGGATTATTGGCAAAGCGGAAGCTGAAGCTGATAAAAACAGAAAAGAGTACTCGGACAGAGCTAATGAGTTAAACACCAGACTTCAAAAGGTGTCTGAAAAAAAGGCCGATGAGGTGTATCGGCGTATGATTGTTAATGAGCAACTCGAATTGCGAAAAACCCTGCTCTCTGAAAAACATAAAATTCTTGATGCTTTCTATAAGGAAGCCAGGAAGAAAATTAAGGAGATGCCGCCGGAGAAATATTTAAAGTTTGTAAAACGGTTAATTCTCAACAGGGCGATATCGGGCAGTGAAGAGATTATCGTTTCTGCAAAGCAGAAAGAGATTTTTGCCGGTGATTTTCTCGAATCGCTTAATCAATCATTCCCGGGAGGAGGGCATTTCACTCTTTCCGATTCGGGCGCTGATTTTGCCTGGGGTGTTGTGCTTAAAGAGAAGAGAAGGATTGTTGATCTATCCTTTGATGTTCTTTTTGAGCAGGTTACGGAGCGGGTTGAATCACAGGTAGCCGCTCTGCTCTTTCCTGAAGATAAATAGGGGGAAGTTAACAAGTGTCCGTAGATTATACATACATTGTTGCCAGGCTTAATGCCATTGAAGCTTCGATGCCCGAAGAGAGCTGGTTCAATCGTCTGGCCGGTGTGGAAACTGAATCTATACTGAATTCATCAAAGGAATATTTTAGAGGCTTTGAAAACACTGAATCGATCTATCACTTTGAGAAGATTCTTGAAGCCGAAAAACTGGAAGTGTTTGAGCTTGTCTCAAAATTGATCTCCAGCCCGGATATTTTGATTTTTCTCCGCGGAGGGTATGATTTCGATAATCTGCTTTATATTTGGAAAGCGAATATTCTTGGCGGTGAGAATGGAAGCCGGAAGATTAAAGCCCCTGTCCCCTTCGGGCTTGTTTCCACTGAGATACTGAGGGAAGCCGTAAATTCTGAAACAGGCACGAATCTCCCTTTCTACATGAAAGAAATATTCGGGAAGCTCTCCGGTATTACAGATAAGTCTCAAATATTAATAGCGCAATCTTTGTGTAAGTCGGCCAAGTGGCGATGTCTGCTCGATATGGCGCCATCTGTTTACGCGCGTTTTATTACAAAGTGCAGAATAGATCTTGAAAATATCAAAAGCCTTATCAGGGTAAAAAGAACCGATTTGCGGAAAACAGAGCAGGATCATATTTGGATTGATGGAGGGGAAATAGAGAAGTTAACTCTGGAGAGGTTTTTTAAAGAACCGGAAGATGAACTATATTTATATCTGAATACGTCGCGTTACAGCTGGTTGACAGCTCATGGGCTGGATAGCGGAACGGCTCTCTGGAAAATTGACCCGTTAATATCGAGACAATTATTTAATATAATGTTTGACAGCCGTTATCGGTATTTTGATATCGGCCCGGTGATTTATCATCTTGAAATTATTGAGAGGAACATTACGCTTCTGCGTTCGATTATTACCGGCAAAATAAATCGCCTGCCCGATGATAATATATTGGAAATGGTAGAGAGTATTCTGCCATCGTAATGGAAGGGAGTATTTTAGTTGGCTGAAAGGATTGCAGTAATAGGGAATCCGGATTCCGTTTCATATTTTAAAATACTCGGATGCACAATATTTGAAACGAGAGATGGGAAATTGTCCGATGAATATATTACTCGGCTGAAGCAGGACAGGTTTGAAATTATTTTTGTTACCGAAGAAATATTTTTAGAATACAAGGATTTTTTTAGAGGCGGAGTTGATAAAGATGGCCCGGTAGTAACCATAATCCCGGATATTCGGGGAGCTGTTTGGAAAGAAGGCAAGCCTTCGTCGAGCGGAGTCTCTCTGGATGAAACAAGACAGGCCGTGATAAGGGCTGTCGGGCAGGATATATCTGGTTCGGAAGAATAAAACTTGTTAGAGAAGGAGATGTTTCGAATGGGCGCTGGAAAAATAGTCAAAGTAGCGGGGCCGCTTATTGTAGCTGAGGGTATCGGGGACGCCAGAATGTTTGAAGTGGCAAAAGTCAGTGAGAATGAACTTATTGGCGAGATTATAGAACTCCATGGAGATCAGGCTTACATTCAGGTGTATGAAGATACTTCGGGACTGGGGCCTGGAGAAAAGGTGGTCACGACGGGGCAATCTCTGAGTATTGATCTTGGGCCGGGCCTTCTGCAGTCTATATATGACGGGATTCAGCGTCCGCTGAACACGATATATGAAAAGGTGGGCCATTATATTACTAAGGGGGTCAATGTTCCCGGGCTGGACGGGGAAAAGAAATGGGAATTCAAACCTGAAGAGGGTTTGAAGGAAGGAGAGGAGATTGAAGCCGGGGATTTCCTTGGAAAAGTTCAGGAAACCAAACTTATAGTACACAGGATTATGGTTCCGCCTGATATTAAGAAGGGAAAATTAAAGAAGGTTCCGGAAAAGGGATCTTATACGATTAAAGATGTTATTGCCGAAATAGAAACAGAAGATGGAATTAAAGAAGTACGTATGGTTCAAAACTGGCCGGTGCGGACCCCGAGGCCTATAAAAAGAAAACTTGTTCCCGACAAGCCGCTGGTTACAGGGCAGAGAGTAATAGACAGCTTGTTCCCGCTAGCTAAGGGGGGGACGGCAACTATTCCCGGCCCCTTCGGCGCGGGAAAAACCGTGGTTCAGCATCAGCTGGCAAAATGGTCTAACGCGGATATTATTGTTTATATCGGATGCGGAGAACGAGGAAATGAGATGACCGATGTGCTGCAGGAATTTCCGGAGCTGATTGACCCCGCGAGCGGGCAGCCGCTTATGGATCGTACCGTACTAATAGCCAACACCTCAAATATGCCGGTAGCCGCGAGGGAAGCCTCTGTATACACGGGTATTACGATTGCGGAGTACTTCAGGGATATGGGATACTCCGTCGCGGTTCTGGCGGACTCGACCTCGAGATGGGCTGAGGCTATGAGAGAAATGTCCGGCCGGCTTGAAGAGATGCCGGGAGAGGAAGGCTATCCCGCCTATCTTCCGTCAAGAATTGCTGATTTTTATGAAAGAGCCGGGAGAACAATTTGCCTGGGGAGCGACGGCCGGAAGGGTTCGCTCAGTGTTGTAGGCGCTGTATCACCTCCGGGAGGTGATTTGTCTGATCCGGTTGTACAGGCCACGTTGAAGGTAGTAAAGGTCTTCTGGGCCCTTGAAGATCAACTGGCTTTTGAAAGACATTTCCCGGCAATCGGCTGGTTGTCAAGTTATTCTTTATATCATAATAATCTAACTGATTACTTCCGCGATGAAATTGATAAAGACTGGGAAAAACTGCGAACAGCAGTAATGAGTCTTCTTCAGAAGGAATCTGAACTTAAAGAGCTTGTTCGCCTTGTCGGGCTTGATTCCCTGTCGGGTAATGACCGTATGGTTCTCGAGACATCCAAATCGATAAGAGAAGATTTTCTTCATCAATCAGCTTTTGATCCGGAGGATGAATATACAAAACTCAGCAAGCAATACAGGATGCTGAAGGCGATAATGAACCTGCATATGTTGTGTGAAAAAGCGATTGAAAAGAATATTCCTCTGGAAAAACTCCTGGAACTGCCCGTGCGTCAGAAGATCGCCAGGATGAGACATATAAAGGAAGATAAACTTGAAGAATTCGATGTAATAGACCGGGAGATGAATTCTCAGATTGAGGAACATTCAGCGAATTCAATGTTTAGCGATGGCTAAAACGAGGTGTATTAAAAGTCGTGATAATCCAATGAAAAGAGGTAAAGTGAATGGTTACGGAATATACTACAATAAATGAAATCGCAGGGCCTCTTGTCCTTCTTAATAATGTAAAGCACGCCACCTATGAGGAACTCGTAGAGGTTGAATTGCCGAACGGGGAACAACGCCGCGGAAAGGTTCTCGAAGTTGATCATGACAAGGTTCTTATACAGCTTTTTGAAGGTACGCGGGGTGTTGATGTTAAAGAAACAAGAGTTAGATTTTTAGGTAAGGGGCTTGAGCTTTCCGTTTCACCTGATATTCTTGGAAGAATATTCAATGGGTTGGGGACACCAATCGATGACGGCCCGAAGATTATACCCGAGAAAAGGCTTGATATAAATGGTATCCCAATTAATCCTTACGCGAGGGTTTATCCGGAAGAATTTATTCAGACGGGGATATCAGCGATAGATGGGCTTAATACGCTGGTAAGAGGACAAAAACTTCCAATTTTTTCCGGTTTTGGTTTACCACATTCCGAACTTGCCGCTCAGATTGCCCGGCAAGCAACTGTCCCCGGATCGGAGAGCTCTTTCGCTATAGTATTCGCGGCAATGGGAATTACATTTGAAGAAGCGAATTATTTTATTCGCGATTTTCAGGAAACAGGAGCTATGGAAAGAGTGGTCCTCTTTATTAATCTTGCCAATGACCCAACTGTGGAAAGAATCGCGACCCCGAGAGCGGCGCTTACAGCCGCGGAATATCTGGCATTTGAGAGAGGCATGCACGTTCTGGTGATAATGACCGATATGACTAATTACTGTGAAGCGTTACGGGAGGTATCGGTTGCCCGGAAAGAGATTCCGGGGCGAAGGGGTTATCCCGGATACCTCTATACCGATCTTGCTACTATCTATGAACGTGCCGGTCTTCTAAAAGGAGAGAAAGAGGGAGAAGTGCTTGAGGGATCTATTACTCAAATACCAATTCTTTCCATGCCTGATGATGACAAGACTCATCCTATTCCCGATCTGACGGGATATATTACAGAGGGACAGATAATACTTGATAGAAACTTGCATCATAAAAGTATATATCCTCCGATCGATGTTCTTCCAAGCCTTTCGAGATTAAGGGACAAGGGAATTGGAGAGGGCAGAACCCGGGAAGATCATTCAGAAGTAGCCAATCAGCTCTTTTCGTCATACGCGAAGAGTAAAGAGGTTGAAGAACTTGCGGTTGTACTTGGAGAGGCAGCGTTAACTGAAACGGACAAGGCATTTATGGCTTTTGGAAAATCGTTTGAAGCTAAGTTTGTGAAACAAGCGCTGGATGAAAATCGCACAATTGAGGAAACGCTTGGCATAGGGTGGGAATTGCTGAAATCAATTCCAAAAACCGAGATCAAGCGTATCAAGGACGAATATATTGAAAAATATTTACCCGGAGAAGAATGAATTATCCCGTAAGGGGGATTGAGTTTGAAAAGAAAAGTAAATCCAAACAGAATGATGCTTCTTCGTTTGAGGCGAAGGCTTGAGTTAGCCCTGAGGGGGCATAAGCTTTTGAAGAACAAACAGGAAAAGTTGATGCAGAATTTCTTTGCTTTGATTGATAAAACCACAAGATTAAGACGTAAGGTCGAAAAAGAATTCTTGAAAATAAGCCTCGATTATGCCTATGGGCGTTCATTTTCAGCTCCTCAGGCTTTGAACGGCGCGCTGGAGCATAGCGCTTGCAAGGGAGAGCTTGATATTCACACACGTTATGAAATGGGTATTAGGATCCCGGAGTATGAAATTAATTTTCCACAAGAAGGCCCCATGTACGAATTTGCTTTATCTTCGCCGATGCTTGATTCCGTTTTCGAGCGGCTTTATAATTCTTTTCCATCCCTTTTGAAACTTGCTTCCAGAGAGAATGCCTTGTTTAAAATGTCCGAGGAACTGGAGAAAACCAGACGCAGGGTTAATGCCCTCGAGTATGTGTTGATACCGGATCTGGAATCTACGATAAAGGGTATTGAAAGAAAACTAAGTGAAAATGAGAGAGCTACACAAACCCGCCTTATGAAAATAAAAGAGATGGTACAGTAATAAAGTGTGACACTTCTCTTTTGCTCTATTGCTTTTATCAATTGAGTAATCAGCATGTAGTGTTGCATAGGCTGAAGCAGCAGCGCACCGTACAATTGGGGGATGATTTGGAAAAGATTTTTCCAGATATATTCCAAATTGATTGACACGTAAGTTCTCGCTAATTATATTCACGGTGACGGGTTACTAAGAGAGCTAGAGACCACACCTGACAGAATCTCCAAGCAGGTTGGAAATGAAAAATAGATTTGAATCAAAATTGAGGGCGTCAAGAGCGAATCAGTTAAGGAGTGACAAAATGAAAACCCGTTCTTGTTCAGCGGAGTTAATCGTAATAGTTGTTGTTTTTATGGTTTTGCTGTTTTCCTGTTCAGAGGTCTTCGCCGCGAATGGAATTCTGGCTGGTAAAGTAGTCGATAAGAATACAGGGGAACCCCTTGCCTGGGTGAATATTATCTTTGGTGATGGATATGGCGGCTTTACTTTTGAAGATGGGACATACAAAATTAACGGCCCTTCCGGTAAATATACGGTGAAGGTGATGATGATGGGATATAAGATGCAGGAAAGGGAGAAAGTCGTTATAAACTCCGGGCAGACAACAAAGATTGATTTCTTTTTAGAAACAACCATTGTTGATAAAACGGAGGAAATTGTTGTTGAGGCGGGAAGGAAGCAGATCGATGTGAAGAGCAGTGATGTTCGTCACGCGGTTTCCAATGATGAACTCAAGGATCTTCCTGTTGACAACATCGAAGAAGCCCTTGCCCTTAAAACAGGTATTATAAAAACCGGAGATGAACTTCATGTGCGTGGCGGGCGCGGGAGTGAAGTTAGCTATTTGATTGACGGAGTACCCGTGAACGATCCCCTTGGCGGCGGCAAGATTTCAGTAGGACTAATGGGAGCTTCCGAAAGTGAAATTATTACCGGCGGTATGAGCGCGGAGTATGGGAATGCCCAATCTGCTGTTGTTAACATCAGTACGCGCGAAGGGGGCAAGACATACGAAGGCCAGGTTCGTTATATGACCGACGATTTTGGCAGAAAAGATAAAACTTACACCAATTATGACAGACTCAGCATAGGTTTTGGCGGCCCCACACCGATTAATGATATGACATTCTACGTGGCGGGTGAGCTTGAGTTTAGCGATGGTAATTATTGGGCGAATATTGAGAGAGAAGAACATACATTAATGAATGATTTCTTCAAATTTTCCGATAGAGCTTATCATAAATATAATGTACAGGGAAAATTGGCATATAAGGTGAAATCAAACATGAAATTGGTCGGGGAGGCTATTTATACTCAGTCCAGAAGTAATGCTTTTGGGGGGGGATACGCCAACAACTGGGATGTTCAGGGTTATGTTCAGAAGGTCTATCGTTTTATGACGCTTAAGAGATATTCAGGTGATTTGTTTACTGACCCTCCTTCAGATGCCCGTGATTTCAACTGGGTTGTAAGTGTTTATAAAGGACCCTGGTTTGAAAGGGAACCGCAGAGAGTGTATGAGTATAAAGATGCTATTGAATGGCGGAAAAAGTATCTTTATCCGGTTAGAGTATTTACAAAGGTTACAGCCGGAGATATTGAAAATCCCCAAATTTACACTCTAAGTTATGAAAACTTTTATGTTAGGCTTGTAGATGATGTGTATGGTAATGAAGTAGAAATTATCTGGGATGAGGCGGTACTCGATCAAGATGGCAGAGTTGAAACCTACGATAGCAAGGTGCTCTTTGAGGGGTTCCGGAATCCTGACTCGAAATTCAGTCATTTCAGGGATGATTCAAGCTATGTTGATTTTAATTCAGCGGAAAGAATGGGTACTAATGAAAATAAGAGTTTACATGTAAAATTTGCCTTAAGTCATAATATTACAGATGACATTTTTTACTCGATAAAGTCCAGTCGCGCCTATTTTTATAGTTTTAGTTCAGTTAACGGGCAGGATCCGGAAGATTTTACAACAGGCGGCCAGCCCCTTGTTTTACCCGGCGGGATTTTCAACGCGAGAGGCGAGTCAAATACTGTCTGGTATACGGATCCTGACAATCCCTATTACGTCACATGCTATGACGCTCCCTTCTACATGAATAGAAATACTACGGTTTACACGGTTAAAGCGGATATAACATCGAAGCGGTGGGAGGGGCACACTTCAAAAGGCGGCATACAGTTTTTATATAATGATATAGATGAATTTACCCTCTATTATCCGGGCAGCTTGCGCTGGCTCGAAGATGAGGGACGGTATATGCAAGGTCAAAGCAAGAATGATTTTCACAATTATAATCCGGAAGGGTCTTTATATCTTCAGGATAAATGGGAATACAAAGGGATGGTTGTGAATGCCGGTATCAGGCTCGATTTATTCTCCCCGGGCAACTCTACGGAGATTGAGATAGTCAGCAGCGGGATAGATTATACGGTTGACAGATTAAAGTATCAGATCAGTCCGAGACTTGGGTTTGCCTTCCCGATTACGGATAAAGACAAATTCCATTTTCATTATGGGAGATTTACGCAGTGGCCCTCAAGAGCGTACCTTTTCCATTCACAGGATATGGTAGCCGGCGCGGGAACTATTGGGAATCCTAATCTCGATGAACAGTTGACCATTTCCTATCAGGCCGGAATTTCTCATCAGTTCACAGAGACGGTTGCCGGAGAATTTGTTGTATTTAACAAGGATATTTATGGGTTAGTTTCATCAACACGCGTGACTGATGAGGACCTTGGCGTTACAGGGTATAGGCGTATTAACAGAGCTTATGCCAGTTCAAGGGGGCTTGAGGTGAATGTCTCAAAACGGTTGAGCCATCATTTCGCGGGAGAGATTTCATATACATATTCATTCGCGGACGGCGTAGCGTCTGATGCCGATTTTGGAGTAACAGCAGAAGGTTTATCTCATTTGCCTACCCAGGAAATGCCGCTGAGGTGGGATCAGCGCCATACACTTAACATTAGGTTGACCCTTAATGATGAGAATAAGTGGGGTTCGACAATTGTCTATTCTTTTGGAAGTGGGCTTCCATGGACTCCTTATGACAGGTGGGCGAGAAAGCAGGATCCCACAGCTGAGAACTCCGAAAGACACGAAGCGACTCATAACGTGAGTTTACAAGGAAGAAAGATGTTCGATATCTATGGTCAAGAGCTTACATTCTATTTTGAGGGCAGGAATTTGCTCAATCAAGATATTCTCCAAGTTATTGCCCCTGGAGTTTTCCCGGGCATGGTTAACGCCGTTATGGATAACGGATCCTATTTTACGGAAACGGGAGAAACAGGAGGGGCTTACCTGCAGGATGTAAATGATGATGGCCTGGAGGATTTTAACTCGGTAAATGATCCGACAGTTTGGGCTTCACGCAGACAGTGGCGAATCGGGTTTGGTTTCGAGTTTTAAAAACGCTTATATATTTATATGGAGGTTCCGTATGGTTCGCAAAGGATTTCTTTTAGCAGCAGTCATGGTGATCTTTGTTACCCTGATTTCTCAAATGGCGAATGCGAGACCCCGAAACGATGATTGGATTGGGGAGCTCAAAGAAATGGAGAAGATGTGGGTCTTTGATGGGTCAGGCATTCATAACGTGGGGAATCTTCAGCTGCATGTTACAAATTGGGGTTGTTTTGGATCTTATCCCGGCTCTAATTTTCCGACACGTGATTTTCCTTCCGCTCAATGGCCCGCTAACAGCGGAGTAGAATATCTTTATATTGCAGGGTTGTGGGTCGGGGCAAAAAAGGGCGGGATGGCTGCTGTTTCAACAGCTGCCTACCAAAGAGAATTTCAGCCTCCGGGAATAAGCTCTCCGGAAGGGAGTATTGCGATAATTTATGAAGCCAATTCGAATTCACCGGGGGGCTCAAGGTTTCCGCGCCCTGCGGATGACGATAAAGATGGGTTGGTAGATGAAGACTGTCTGGATGGAAAAGATAATGACGGCGATGGGAAGATAGACGAGGATTTTGCGGGAATAAGTAATCAGATGTTTGCAACCTGGTATACGGATGATCAGGAAAATGCTACGAGTATGTTTCCTGACCACATTCCTCTGGGGCTTTATGTGCATCAGGAAAGTTATCAATGGGAGGATAAACAGTATGCTAATTTTGTGGGGATAGATTATAAAATTGTTCATTACACCGGGAGTACCAGCCTCGATAATGTATATGTTGGATTTTTCGCGGATGGTGATGCCGGTGACCTGGAGACTGAAAACTACTGGAAGGATGATTGTACCGGGTATTCTCATAGTGTTGTTTGTACCAAAAAGGGAGATACTCCTTATCCGGTCATTGTTGATGTTGCATATTTTTACGATAAAGATGGTGATGAAGGGAGTGTGCTGGGATATTTGGGCATTGTATTTCTGGGACATAAGACAGATCCAACCGGTTTTACGGCTCCAAGAATTGTGGGGCTTACCTCTTACCAGGCTTTTTCGGGTTCGCAGCCCTTTGAAGACGGGGGAGATCCAACAAAGGATTCAGAGCGTTATCAGCTTATGAGCGCGGGTCAGATAGATAAGAACCAAGATGTACCGAGGGATTACCGGATGCTGATGGCAACCGGCCCCTTTGACGCGCTAATGCCCGGAGACACACTGACCCTTCAGGTGGCGGTAGCTATCGGAGCCGGTTTAGGCGGATTGTTAACGTCAGCTGCCAGTGCCACTGTTACATTTGAAGGAAACTGGTTTGATATGGATGCAAATCCGGAAACAGGGCTTGATGGCAGGGAGACTCAAATGCCGGGACCGATAAGTATGGATCCCGATACTTGTGATGATATTTCGGAAACTGTGTCGGCCGGTAAAGACGAATATATCTGGATTAACCTGGATTGCGCAAAAGAAGATTGGTTATTCTCAGAGGGACAAAGGCTGGGTTGTACTTCAGGTAATAAAGAAGATTATATGACTGGTACCGCGGGTCCAGGAGGAAATGGCAGGGAAACACAAATTACATGGCTGGTTGGAACAGCTCCCCCGCCTCCATATATCAGAATTGTTCCCGGACATAATAAAACAACTCTATACTGGGATAATTTTAGCGAGGAAGCCCTTGATGTTAGTACACTTGAAAAAGACTTTGCGGGGTTCCGGGTGTGGCGCGCCGATGGGTGGCATCGTCCAGTTGGAACAACGGCGGAAAGCGGCCCCTCCAAGGAGCTATGGAAGTTGATATTGGAAAGGGATTATGGAGGTGATGGATTTGGGCAAGACAGGGAATACCGTATGCCTTGTTCAGAAGGCGGATTATTATATGAACCTCTGCAGGGTTTGAATGACAAGGAAAAATTTATCAGTATGTTTGAAGAGAACCTATATTATTTCCCTCTCGATCCAGTCCCATGCCCTCCGGGGTTATCTACCGTGGAATGTGATACTATAGAGGCACTTGCCAGATATAACCTGAACTTTAGCGGCGGCAAAAGATATTACAAATATATTGACAACGAAGTAAAGAATGGAATGTACTATTTTTATTCTGTCAGCGCGTTTGACTATACGAACAAGTATGGTGAACCGTCCAGTAACTTTATGCTTACATCACCGCTTTCCAAGTTTGGTACAGGAGATGACAGTAGGAGCGGCCAGGTATTTGTAGTCCCTAATCCCGTGACCTTGGAATCAGTTCAACCTTGGAAGCTTGGGCAGAACATGGAGGATCCGTCCGGAGTCAAACTCGAATTCCGGAGGCTTCCTGACTGTGCGAACACAATTAGAATTTATACTTTATCTGGAGACCTTGTTGAGACAATTTTGCACGATGGGACAAGCGGGACGGCAGAATGGAATCTTATTTCCAGAAATGGACAGGATGTAATAAGCGGGGTTTACCTCTATTCCGTGGAACCCCATAACACAAATTATAATACGTTTGTTGGAAAGTTTGTAGTTATCAAATAAGTGTCATTTTAGGAGGTCTGGGAATGAAAGGCAAACATTTACTTACAGGGATTGCGGCAGCTGTTATTCTTCTGGCGGCATTTCCCCTAGTTGTATATGGGACTTCACCATTCGAAAAAGTTGGAACATATTCCGCTCAATTTCTCAAAATTGGAGTGTCGGCACGTGCGACGGGTATGGGTGGTGCGTTTACTGCCGTAGCGGATGATGTTTCCGCTCTCTATTGGAATCCTGCCGGACTCGTGGAACTGGAGCGGACTGAAGTAACTCTGAATTCAGTATCGTGGCCGGCTGATATAGATCTCTATTTCGTTGGTACGGTTTTTAGGACCCCTTATCTTCCTGGAACTTTTGGAATTTCGGCAAGAGCATTAACTATGGATCCCCAGATAGTGAGGACAATTTACAGTCCGCAGGGGACGAACAGATATTTTGATGCCGGATCGATGTCTTATGGTTTGTCATATGCTAAATATTTTACAGATAGATTTTCTGCCGGATTTACAGCACATTTTCTTCATATGGGGCTTGCCGACCGAAGCGTGGAATCACTTTCATTCGATTTTGGGCTTCTTTACAGGATTGGCATTCGTGGTATGACATTAGGGATGATGGTTCAGAGCCTTGGCAGTGAGTTTACATTCGATGAGCGTTCTTCCAAGCTTCCGACTGTATTCCGTGTCGGCCTTGCTATGGATCTTTTAAGGCATGGATCTCATATTCTGACTGCTTCCTCGGAATTTTCTCACCCTTCTGATAATGCCGAGAGGATGAATGTCGGAGGGGAATATTCATTTAATCAGTTTTTCTTTGTTCGTGGAGGGTATAATATCAATTATGATAGTCAGGGGATGGCTTGGGGAGTGGGGTTTAAGATAGATTCAAGCCAAACTTCTGATATCAGATTTGACTATTCATGGCAGGATCTGCGTTATCTGGGTTATTGCAACAGAGTTAGCCTTGGGTTCAGTTATTAAAGATTGTCCAAATCTTTATAAGGACTCTTTGTGTATAGCAGAAGGATCTATCCAATGGCCGCAGCCGATTTTGATTGACAATGCTTAATATATAATTTATTTTACTTCAGTTATTAACGATGATCAGCGGTTTGTTATTTTGGAGTTAATCGCAATTGACAAAAGTTTAGATTAGAAAGTTGAATTTCAGTAACATTATTAAGTAGATACAGTTTAACGCGTTAACTGTAATTTGCAGAAGGAGCAAGGAATATGAGAAGTAATTTTATGGTGAAAGTGATGTTGTTTGTTTTGATCCCGATTTTTCTGGTTATTGTTCCTGTTGCGGTTTGTTCTCAGCAGGCGCAAGAGAAAGTTGACGCTGAGGTAGCTGAGGTAACTATAACTATGCAATCCGAGATGGATTCATTGGTTACTGCTAGAGATGATTCTGCTGTTGTAGCCAAGGACCTTGCTGATATGTCTGAGCGGAAAAGGCTGGGACCAATTCTTTATAACTTGAGCAATAGTGGAATTGGAGAAAAATATGTTAAGGGGGGCAACTTTATGCATGCCCTTCTTTTGGCTTCTATAATTGCTTTTGTATTTATTATTGAAAGGTTTGTGACCCTTTCAAGAGCCCGGGTTAATGTTCGGAGGCTTTTGAACAGTGTTCTTAATGCCATGCGTGCTGAAGGGGTTGAGGGGGCTATGAAGGTCTGCGAAGGAACAAATGGGCCGACTGCCGCTGTTATGCATGCCGGGCTTTTACGTAGTGATCGAGGGCCGGATGCGGTTAAAGAGGCTATTGAAACAGCTGGAAGTATTGAGACTTCATTTCTGGAAAGAGGGCTAGTAGCGATTGCTACAGTAGCCCAGGTAGCACCCCTGCTCGGATTTCTTGGTACTGTGTCAGGTATGATCAGCGCGTTTGCTTCGATTGCCGCAGCCGAGCAAGTTAGCGCGAAAGTTGTCGCGTCTGGTATTGAAGAGGCGTTGATTACAACTGCAACAGGTCTTATAATTGCTATTCCTGCGA
>JAUXHZ010000304.1 GCA_030621255.1 Candidatus Latescibacterota bacterium | reverse complement strand
TGCCAGAATATTAATCTTTCTCCCGCTCGGCATTGTGTATTGATCCAGATCTTTCCGTATACTCTTTTTATCTGTAGCCGTTTCTTTCAGGTCAGGTATATCTATCTCAACATTAAAATGCCCTGAATTAGCTACAATAGCGCCATTTTTCATTTTGTTGAAGTGCTCAATGCGGATTACCGAAATATCACCCGTTAGTGTCACAAAAATATCCCCGAATTCAGCGGCCTCCATCGAGGGCACAACATTGAACCCGTCCATTACCGCTTCGAGCGCCCTTATTGGGTCTACTTCAATAACGGAAACCTTTGCCCCCATCCCGCGAGCTCTCATTGCTACACCTCTACCGCACCACCCATAACCGAAAACAACAAAATTCGTACCGGCAAGAAGTATATTTGTAGCGCGTATAATACCATCGATAGTACTCTGTCCTGTTCCATAACGATTATCAAATAAGTGTTTGGTAAGAGCGTCATTAACCGCAACTATCGGATAGGCAAGAACTTCGTTCGCCTCCATACTTCTCAGTCTTATAACACCCGTTGTTGTTTCTTCTGTACCGCCTATAATATCATCGAGCAGCTCACGCCGGTCCTTGTGGAGTGTGCTTACAAGATCAGCGCCATCGTCCATTGTGATATGCGGCTTTGTATCAAGCACAGAGTTAATATGATCGTAATATGTATCATTATCTTCACCATGAACGGCAAAGACGGAAATCTCATAATCGTGTATAAGAGAAGCAGCCACATCATCCTGTGTGCTCAGGGGATTCGACGCGCAGAGTGCGACCTCAGCTCCTCCGGCCTTAAGTGTACGCATCAAATTGGCGGTCTCTGTCGTTACATGAAGACATGCTGCAATCCTCATCCCTTCCAACGGCTTCTCTTTCTCAAATCGCTCACGAATCAGGCAAAGAACGGGCATATTACTGTCAGCCCACTCAATTCTTTCCTTGCCGCCGGGGGCAAGCTTAATATCTTTACAATCATACTTCATAAAAAAATCCTCTCTAAATTAAACCGATTACATATTCTAAACTTTTGATTTCAATTCATCGACAAAATCAAGTTTCTCCCAGGTAAAATCTTCCTCTTCACGGCCGAAATGTCCAAAGGCCGCTGTCTTGCGGTAGATGCCCCTTCTTAGATTTAACCTGCCGATTATCCCATTGGGAGTAAGATCAAATAGATCAGAAATAATCCCCCCCAACTTTTCATCGGAAATTTTGCCCGTCCCGAATGTGTTTATCATTATAGAAACAGGATCTTTTTCTCCGATAGCGTAAGCCAGCTGCACTTCACATTCGTCTGCCAGTTCCGCCCCCACAATATTCTTCGCGACATGCCTGGCCGCGTAGGATGCCGATCTGTCAACCTTCGTCGGGTCCTTTCCGGAAAAGGCGCCGCCTCCGTGGCTTCCGAATCCGCCATACGTATCAACAATGATCTTCCTTCCCGTTAATCCGGTATCAGCCATCGGGCCGCCCTTTACAAACCTTCCTGTGGGATTAACCAGTATTTTATAATCATTGCTTTCCACATCAAAACCGGAAACAACCGGTTTTATCACGAATTTTTCAATATCCGCTTTAATTTCATCCACAGAAACATCTTCACTGTGCTGTACCGAGATAAGAACAGTATCAATTCTTTTGGGAATATTATCCTGGTACTCAATTGTTACCTGGGATTTGCCATCCGGCATCAGATATTCCAGGGTGCCGTCTTTTCTTACCTCGGAAACCTTCCTTACGAGCATGTGGGCCATCTGAATCGGAAGGGGCATAAGAACATCGGTCTGTCTGCAGGCGTATCCAAACATCATCCCCTGATCACCCGCGCCGCCTTTATCAACGCCCATGCCGATATCACCCGATTGTTCCTCGATAGAGGTTACTACCGCGGATGTCTGGTACGCGAACCCAAGCTCCGGTTTTGTATATCCAATATCCTCTATCGTTTTTCTTACGATTGTTGGAATATCGATATAGGCTTCGGTGCGAATCTCACCGCTGAGAAAAGCCAGCCCGGTGGTCACAAGTGTTTCGCATGCAACTCTTCCATTAGGGTCCTTATCCAGAATAGCATCTAAAACAGCATCTGATATTTGGTCGGCAACCTTGTCAGGATGCCCTTCGGTTACAGATTCTGAAGTAAACAGATATTTTTTGCCCATAATATCCTCCCTCTAATAAAAATTTGTTTTATATAAATATCTTTAATTTAAACTGCTCCGGTAATTCAATCAGAATCAAAGAA
>JAUXHZ010000109.1 GCA_030621255.1 Candidatus Latescibacterota bacterium | reverse complement strand
CCGAGAATAATGCCTCAGCGCAATACCGTAAAGGGCCCGCTTTAACCCATTATTTCAATTATCGGAAAACTTTTAGCTTTTCTGTTTTATCTTTCACTGCTAATATTAAGAAACTTGATTGAAAGGTTGGCAAATTGAAGAAGAAAAATCATAAAATCCGTATCGCTCTGGCACAGATTAATCCAACAGTCGGCGATTTTTCCGGTAATTTCAAAAAGATCAAAAAAATGACCGTAGAGGCACGCGAGGCCGGCGCCGAGATCATTGCCTTTCCGGAACTTGCTGTTTGCGGATTCCCCCCTGAAGATCTGCTTTTTAAACGCCTTTTTATTCAAGAGTGCGAGGCCGCTCTTCAAAAAATTGCTTCCTGTTCCGAGAAAATAGTAATAGTTATAGGCGCGCCGGAGTTGGTCGATTCCAGGGGAGATAAAAAACTGTATAATTCCGCGTATATCCTGCTGAATGGCAAGATAGTCACGCGCTATAGAAAAATTAATCTTCCCAATTATGGTGTATTTGACGAGAAGAGATATTTCTCTCCCGGAAACACCGCACTTACAGCGCGGATTGGAAAAACTAATATCGGACTTACTATCTGTGAAGATATCTGGGTTGAAAATGGCCCGGCTGCTATAGAATCTAAGGAGCTTCTGGCTGACATAATAATAAATCTGTCGGCCTCCCCCTATCACAAGAACAAATGCCGCGAAAGGGAAAAACTGATACAGAAAAGAGCAAAGGAAACGAATGCTGTTCTTTGCTGTGTTAATCCGGTAGGCGGGCAGGATGAACTTGTATTTGACGGTACAAGCCTTATCGCCGGGGCTGACGGAAAAATAATAGCCCGCGCAACTCCATTCGAAGAAGAGCTTATCATTGCTGATATCTCATTTACTCCGAAGAAAAAGAAAAAACAGGGTTCCACTTCGATCTCCGACGCGAAAATTGCTCTTGAGACAATAACTCTGCCGAATATCCCCCCTCTGAAATCTATAAAAAAAATCAAACCCCATCTTGCCGAACACCTGGACCCGGACAACGAGCTTTACAAAGCCCTTGTCACCGGGACCCGCGACTACACACTCAAAAACGGATTTAAAAAAGTGGTGCTCGGCCTGAGTGGAGGTATAGATTCAACCCTGACAGCGGTTATAGCTGTTGACGCCCTCGGAAAAGATAATGTTGCCTGTGTTACAATGCCTTCAGATTTTACCTCAGACGAAACTCTGCGGGACGCCCATCTTCTGGCGGAAAACCTCGGCATTCAGATTTTCGAGTTTCCCATCAAAGCAATTTACCGGTCATATATTGAGAATATGCCCAAAATACTGGGACCCAAACGAATCACTCTAACTGAAGAAAATATCCAGACCAGGATAAGGGGAAATATTCTTATGGCCTTTTCAAATAAATATGGCCGGCTTGTTCTTGCCACGGGGAATAAAAGCGAACTTGCGGTCGGCTACTGCACTCTCTATGGTGATATGGCTGGTGGATTTACAGTATTAAAAGATGTTCCGAAAACCAGAGTATACTCACTGAGTAGATACAAAAACGGTATTTCCGGAGGGCAACTGATACCTCAATCAATAATTCACAGGAAACCTTCCGCAGAACTTCACCCCGGCCAACTTGACCAGGATTCACTGCCCCCCTACGCTGTCCTTGACCGAATCATCGAACTCTATGTCGAAGAGAATTTGGGACTTAAAGAAATTATCGCGAAGGGGCTCGATCCAAAAACGGCCACAGCTATGGTTAATAAAATCGATTTAAGTGAATTCAAACGCCGGCAGGCGCCACAGGGGATAAAGGTTACGTCAAGCGCCTTCGGGAAAGATATACGGCTTCCAATAACAAGTATGTACAAAAAGAAATCTTGAGGGGCATATAAGACAATTTCCCCACCCTCTTAAACCTTCCATACAGAATAAAAAAGGAGCGCCGTCTTTGCCGGACAACGCTCCCTGACATTAAATCCATTGTTAAGGCTTTACTCGATTTCTATTTCATTCACCTCTCCAAATGTACTCAAGGGTTTATCGAACTGTTCCTTGTCTCCTACAACAAGAACCGTAAAATCCTCAGGCCGGAGATATTTTTTCGCGACCCTGATTATATCATCAATTGTAAGAGCCGCATACTTTTTCATATCCTTTTCCGGAGAATCAAGGGGCCGGCCCTCGAATTTCAGCCTAACGAGCCTTCTTACGATATCTTCTTTCGAGTCAAAGTCGAAAACATGACTGTTAAGAAATGAATCTACCGCCTTCTTAAATTCTTCCTTTGTCGGACCTTCTGTTTTCATACGCTCTATTTGATCGTAAATCAGATTGATCGTCCGGCTGTACTCACTTGATTTTGTCTGAGCGTAAGCGGTGAATGTGCCCTTCGCGAAGGCGCCGGGCCTGAAAGATGATCCGGTTGAATAGGCAAGGCCCCTTTTAACCCTTACCTCTTCAGTAATCCACGACGCGAATGAACCTCCACCAAGGATATAGTTCATAATATTAATGGCGCACTTGTCCGGATTATCCTTCCTGACCCCCAGGTGTCCAATCATAATATAGGCCTGATTCATGTCCCCTTTATAAACGTAATTGTAATTCTCGCTTTCATCAATTTCAACCGCGGGAAGATCTTCAATTTTAACATCGGCCTTTTTCCATCCGGAAAAATTTTTATTGAGAAGCTCTGTTATTTCAGCTTCTGTTACATCTCCACATATCCCTATTATTGTGTTACCGGGATGGAAGTATTCCTCGTGAAATTTCACAAGGTCATCCCTGGAGATATTCCCGCAGCTCTCCTCCGTGCTTTCCCATCCGTACGGATGCCCTTTGTAGATAAGTTTCCGATATTCTCTTCTGGCAATATTCATCGGCTTATCATTCTCACGCCTCAGCTCCTCGATCATGGTTTTGCGCCTCATTTCAATCTTATCATCGGGGAAAGCCGGATTCATTATAAGATCGGCGTATATTGCCAGCACATGAGGCAGGTCCTTTTTAAGACAGTTAAGCGATGCTATTGTGCTGAGGCCCCCTCCATAAAAATTGATATGCGCCGCTAAAAACTCCAGTTCGTCATTAAGCTTATCCGGGGGCCACTCTTTCGTACCGCCATTTCTCATAACCCATCTCGCCATCTCGTTACATCCAAGTTTACTTTTGTCCGGATAATAAGTTTTAACAAGAATCGAGACATTTACGACCGGTATCTCGTGGTCTTCGATGAAGAACCCCTCTATACCATTGCCAAGTTTAATTTCCGAATATTCTGGTGTTTCTACTTTAAGGTCCGGATACTCCAGGTCCCTGGGATGCGGTCTCCTGATACTTACACCGGCCTGTTGTTTGCCGCATGAAACGATCATTAAACCCATAAGGAGTAATACAAGTATCTTGCTCTTCATTGCTATTCTCCTTTCTCTTTTATATAGCCCGCGGCTTTTGCTCTCTCAAACAATTCCTTCCCGAATTCCATCATCTCTTTTTCGGATCTCATGCTCTGGAATTTCTTTCCTATTTCCATCTGTTCCTGCATGGGAAGAGACTGAATAAACCTCATAACATCCTGTTGATATTTCTTCATTTGGTTCTGCTCACTGTCACCGGATGCTTCTCCTTCCTCCTTGATCTGAATCCTATGGGCAACAACACGATTTTTCTTTGTCAGGTATTTCTTCGCGGCGGCCCTTATTTCTTCCGCCGTTACCATCTTGGTTTTATCGATCACTTTGAACATCTCGGTGTAGTCACCATAATAGATTTCGCCCATAAGAAGCTGGAATGCTATCCCGAGATTAGAGCCTATTGACCGAACCAGGCTGGCATTTATGCTATTCTTAATCCTCTGCATTTCTCTTTCTGTTACAAGCTCTTCTTTTATTTTTTCAAGTTCCGCGTATATCGCCTCTTCAACCTCCTTAAGTGTATGAGGATGACGAGGTTCCGCGCTAATAACCAACAAATTATCATAACGCTCTGAAGGACCTGTATATACTCTCGGAGGCCCGGCGGTCAGCTCCTGTTCCTCATAGATCGATTTATAGAGCCGCGATGTCCTTCCGGCGCCTAGAATATCAATCATTATCGAAAACGCAAGGCCCTCAGGATCCGGATAATTCGGTTTGTGGTAACCTATTATAAGTTTCGGGTTGGCGCTGTGCTCTATTTCGATCCTGACTTCGCCCTGCTGCTCAGGTTCCCTTGTTTCAATTTGAGCAACCGGAGATTGAGCCGGAATCGGTTCAAAATATTTCGCAGCCATCTTTTTTACCTGTTCAACTTCGATATCACCTACAATTACTGCTGTGGCATTATTGGGCGAGTAGTACATTTTATGATATTGGGCAAGCTCCCTACGATCAATAGTACGAATATCACTCATCCAGCCAACAATAGGCCACTTATATGGGCAAGCCTTAAAGGCGGCCGCGAAGAAACTCTCCGTAAGGACATCATCCGGATCGTTTTCTCCCAGCCTTCTTTCCTCCATAACAACATCGCGTTCGGTCCAGAACTCTCTGAATACCGGGGTATCCATACGATCGGATTCCGCGATCATCCAGAGCTCCAGCCTGTTTGCGGGCAGATAGGCAAAATAGACCGTAAAATCATAGGAAGTTCCGGCATTAAGAAAGCGGGCTCCATTATTCTGATACAATTCCCACAGTTCATTATTTACAATATACTTCTTCCGCTGTTCCGTAAGAAGACGATATACTTCGGCCCACGCTGTTCTATACTCCAGATACATTTCCAGATAATCTGTCCCTTCATCCTCGAGCAGGTAACCTTTTCCGGTAATGCTGTCAGGTAAGGTCTCCATTGCACGGATTTTCTTTACCAGCAATATGTTCTGGCTCGATTTATCCGTTCCCATCTCATCCGTTTCTTCAACGGAAAATCCGGTTATTACATCCCTGCTGAAATCCTCGAATATTTCAAAACGCCATTCCCCCATCTCTTTTCTGAGCTTAATGCTTTTTTCGCCAAGAGAATCTGTTTTTTCGATATACGGGATCTCCGCTTCATAATTCTTTGTGCCGAGCATCTTCGTCCCTTTGAACATCATGTGTTCCAACAGATGA
>JAUXHZ010000238.1 GCA_030621255.1 Candidatus Latescibacterota bacterium | reverse complement strand
GAAGAGGCATTGTCAGGTATTGTCACACCGTAGATCATTGGAGCGCCTCTTCTTTCAATAAATTCTCCCGGCTTCTTCCCTGAAATATTCACGGAAACAGAGGCGTAAAGATCCGCGTATCTTGAATCTTTTAAATTTATTTCATCGGGTAAGGTTAGAAATTTCAAATCATGCTGTCTGGCTACAGAACGGTATATAAATACATAATCAATCGCTCCGGCTTCGAGAAGGCCCAGGAGATCTGTCTCCTTGGATCTTATAAATTCCGTGTCTTTATTTAAAAATCTTCCGCTGAGCCCTTTTTCCCCGTAATATTTCTCAGCCAGTTTCATTGAAAGAACTGTTCTATAACCGCACGGATCCGCGTTCGGGTCAGAACGCCCGAAAGAAATATCATCCCTTAGAAGTAAGTCGTGCCAGTTACTCTTATTGATGATATCCGCTTTCCCGGATTCAGCGGTATATGCTATTGTCATTTCGTTCGCGGCAAATTTAATATTCCAGCCCGCGAAATCAGGAATAAGAAGCGCGTCGATAACAGCATAATCCGCGGAAGCCATCACATCACACTTTTTCCCAAGCTCTGAGATCTTGCGCGCGCAGGTTCTGCTTCCAGCCGCTTCCATACGGATTCTTACTCCGGGGTTCTCACGCTTAAACTCTTCCGCGATCTCAGCAAAAGGGACAGACAAACTCCCGGCATGATATATAATAAGCCTTTTTTGAACAGCCCCGTCATCCCGGCCGGAACAGGAAACAAACTGGAAAGCCAAAAACAACGAGACCGCAATAGAAACAATTTTGTTCAATACTCTATTCACCGCTTTCTTTCCGGACACTCGAGCTCTCCGAAATATGCCGTCAGCAGACATTTTCCTGATAATAGCATGGCGGAAGCAAAAGTCAACCGTTATGTACGAATTCGCATAACGGTTGACTGCTCTCTCCTATTCGCATGCCTGCCGCAGAATTTCCGGGATAATCAACTCCTAAACGAAACTTGTAATTGAATACGCCGCGGGGCTCTTTAATAGCCGAATAGTGTTAGAACTTTTCCAGTTCCCCTTTTTTGTAAGCGTCATAGGCTTCTTTTACAGTCATACCTCCGGCGCCGACATAGATTTCCATCTTAGCTTCTCCCAGGACAGCAGCCGCGTTTCCGCCGGGCCCATTGCCGGTAATGAGTATATTTGCTTTTTCTTCGAAAAGCCTCTGCGCTGTTTTGGGGCCCGCCCCATGGGCTTCATTTATAACGGAAGTGTTGTTAATTGTAGTTACTTCGTCTTTTTCTTCATCATAGATAACAAAGTATTCCGTTCTTCCAAAGCGGGCGTCGATCTGTGAATCCCACTCCGTACCCTTCGCTGTTAACGCTACTCGCATTTTAGTCTCCTTCCTCCTGCTAACCGGTTAATAGAACTTAAACTAATTCCCTGCTCTCTCACTTGCAACAATTGTCTTGCCGGCAGACATTTTTCCGCCTGATATTTATTTATGAATGCTCCAGTAATTCCTTAACCAGGCTGAAGGTCATTTCAGCCGCTTTGCCCTGAAGGAAAATATCTGTAATCCTCTCCGTGTAACTTGATTTATTGATGTTAATCTCGATGATTTTTGCGCCATTTTCTTTCGCGAGAAATGGAATCGAGGACGCGGGCATAACTTCACCGGTAGTTCCAATCAGTATAAAAAGATCCGATATCTCCGCCTCTCTGAAAGAGTTGGTTCTCGCGGGCTCAGGTATTGCTTCGCCGAAAAAGATAAAATCGGGCTTAAGGACAGCGCCGCAATTCATACATTCAGGAGGTAAATTGTCCAACCCGATTTCAGCTACCGGGTATTTTTTGCCGCAATCCACGCAAATAAGATTCCGGGAATTCCCGTGGAATTCAAATATTTCCCTGCTCCCGCTTTTCTGATGCAGGTTATCAATATTCTGCGTGATTATAGCATCCAGATAACCAGCCTTCTCCATTTCAGCAAGCCCGTAATGGGCTTTGTTAGGGGTTGCTTCCCCGAAGAAATCATAAAATATTTCCTTGATCAATTTCCATGACCCCAATGGATTCGAATGAAAATAATTGATATTTAGAAAGGTCGGGTCATATTTATTCCACAGCCCGTTTTCACCTCTAAAGGGAGGAATTCCGCTTTCAACGGAAATGCCCGCACCGGTAAAAGCCGTAACCCTACCTGCATTTTTGATTAGATCTACTGCTTTCTGTATCATTTTGATCCCTTAGCGTCCGCAGCCGCGAGTTCCGTCACCATGAGCCTCGCCATGCTCACAACTGCTTTCACCCACCGCGAGGGTATCATTCAAATAGTCATTAATAACGGCATCAACTTCTCCTCTAACACCGATTATCCAATCAATTCCAGACTGTTTGAACAACTCCTTTGCCCTTTGCCCCATTCCACCTGCAATAATCAGGGTGCATCCCTTTTCTTTGAGAAATTCCGGAATTGCTCCCGGCGCGTGCCCCGGGCTGTCCAATACTTTTTTTGTTTCAACTTTTGAATTCTCAATATCCACAATCGTATATTGAGCGCATCTGCCGAAATGAGCGGCTACCATTCCATTATCTGTTGAGATTGCTATCTTCATCGATCTTCCTTTCGTTACACCATTAAACAAAAAACCCTGAAAATTACCGCTAAAAATATCTTTAAGGAGAAATATAACAGATAGTACTTAATATAAACAGCGGAAATAAATAGCGTTTTACTATTTTATTTCTTGCAAAATTTATTCTGTTATGCTTCAATATCGCAGTTTCTATCTATTCGCGATTTCCTGACGCGGGAGGCGGGAACTGCGAGCCCAGTAAGGTAAACTGTTATTTTTCTTTAATTAAGGAGGTTGTTATGAAAACACGCATCTCATCAGTTCTTGTACTGATAGCTGTTTTCCCTCTTCTTTTTGGATTAGGCTGTGAGGGAGATCAGGGACCGGCCGGACCCGCCGGCAGCAGCATAGCTGTTTTGAGCATTGTCGGCGCAGTGGAAGCCGATTGGGATGGCGATATTGTTGATTATTTAG
>JAUXHZ010000095.1 GCA_030621255.1 Candidatus Latescibacterota bacterium | reverse complement strand
CTTTGATGTTGTTTGGTCTCCGAACAGCGAAAAGCTTCTTCTCCATGATCAGACCTACAAGCTTTATTATATTGATATTGATAAAAAGAAGCTTCATAAAATCGCCGAGGATGACTGGGGCGATATGAATGATTATTCCTGGTCGAAAGACAGCGAATGGGTTACTTACGTAAAGCGCGGTGACAATAGTTATGGCTCAATATATGTTTATTCGATAAAGGATAGCAAAACACACAAACTCACAGACGATTTCTATAATGATTATGACCCGGTATTTGGCCCCGATGGCAAATATCTCTTTTTCCTCTCTGACCGGATGCTCAATTTCCGGTTCGGCGACAAAGAGTTCAATTACAGCTTCGCCTTTCCCTCGAATCTCTGCGCGATGACCCTGAAAAAGGATACACCTTCACTGATGGCTCCTGAAAGTGACGAGGTGAAGGAAAAAGATGAGAAAAAAGAAGACGAAGAAAAGAATGGAAAAGAGGATAAGGAAAAAGACAAGAAGAAAGACAAGGATAAAGATGAAGAGAAAGCTCTCGAAATAGATTTCGAGGGTATTGAAAACAGAATTGTCGGATTGCCGGTGGGCAGGGGCAATTTTGTCGGGCTTACGGCAACTGACGGCAAAGTCTTTTTTGTTGAGTTCCCGGACAGGGTGTTTACAGGCGGGTATGGAGAAAAGATGGCAGGTGCCGCCCTTAAATATTATGATATTGAGGAACGTGAAACGGAGGATGTAATCAGCGGGATTAATGGTTATGAAGTTTCCTCTGACGGCAAAAAGATAATCTACAGCGCTATGGGTAAGTATGGGATTATCGATGCCGCTTCCGGTAAAGATGTCGGCGATGGCAAACTCGATACGGACCTTCAAATGAAAATCTGTCCGTGCTGTGAATGGAAACAGATATTCAATGAAGCATGGAGGATGGAACGAGACTTCTTTTATGTTGGGAATATGCACGGTGTTAACTGGGATGATATTAAGAAGAGATATGAAGTCCTGCTCCCGCATCTTACCAGCAGATCTGACCTTAACTACATAATTGGTGAAATGATCGCTGAGTTGAGTGTTGGGCATTCCTACGTTGGCGGCGGTGATATGTCGAGAGGGAAAAAAGTTGGAGTAGGTTTGCTGGGCGCTGATTATAAGATCGATCATAAATCGGGCCGTTACTCTTTTTCGAAAATCTATCAAGGTAGAAACTGGGACGATAAATTTGAAGCTCCTCTCGCGCAGCCGGGCGTCATTGTAAAAGAAGGCGACTATCTAATCGCTATTAATGGGAGAGAGCTGAAATATCCTGATAATCCGCACGCGATGCTGGAGAATCTTTCCGGAAAACAGGTTTTGATTAAGGTGGCGGATAATCCATCCGGAAAGGACGCTAAAGAATATACAGTTGTTCCGTCCGGCAGTGATATATCATTGCGATATGCCGATTGGGTTAACAGTAATCGCAATAAGGCACTTGAGGCGTCAGACGGGGATATTGGTTATCTTCATGTTCCGAATACGAGTGTGCGGGGGCTTCAGGAATTCGCGCGGGGATTTTACGCCCAGACAAACAAGAAGGGTTTGATAATCGATGTGCGATATAACAGCGGTGGATGGATTCCGACCATTTTTGTAGAGAGATTGGGGAGAAAGGTTACCAGTATGTGGGCGCAGCGGTATGGAAAACCGGGCAAATTCCCCGGAACCGCTCCCGAGGGACATCTTGCCTGTATAATAAATGAATATGCGGGCTCGGGCGGAGACGCATTCCCCTATTTTTTCCGTCAGGCTGGACTTGGCCCTCTGGTTGGTAAAAGAACCTGGGGCGGCCTTGTGGGTATGAACAGGAGTATCCCATTGGTTGATGGAGGAATGGTGACGGTTCCAACTATAGGATTCTATGAAATGTCAGGTGACTGGGGTATTGAAAATATTGGAGTCAAACCCGATATAGAAGTGGAAAACAGCCCCGAGCTTGTAGTTGACGGCAGAGATCCTCAACTTGAAAGAACTATTGAATATCTGAAGAAAAAGATTAAAGAGGATGCTCCGAAACTGCCGGAGAAACCTGACGCGCCAGACAAGAGTTAATTTGCTCGAACCTGGCTTTAATCAGCAGCAAGGACGGGTGGGGGCTGCATGTGTGAAGGGTTGTGAATCAGCGTAACTTATGCTGGAGAAGAAAGTTGCTGGAGAGCCCGCGGACTGAGGGTCCCCCGAAAACGAGGGGCCCTCAGTTTTTTATCTATCCTGTTCAGCGGTTCGATATTCCCCAGAGCATGGTTACTTAATTTCTGTAAGCTCCGTAGTTGCCATTCCTCCGCCATATTCAGCAGGAAGCTGCAGTATACTTTTCACCACACAGTACGATTTTTCACTGCTGATAAAATATGTGCCGCCGCCCGGTTCGTCCTCCATCGGTTTTACTGTGAGCTTGAATGCCTTAAAATCACCAGCAGGAACACTTATTTTTTCCATACCGACAACTTCAAGAGAATACATTTTAACCTTCTGGCTCATAATATCGAAGGCACGGTATGTTGCTTTATAACCTTCCTCGAGAGGAAGAGCGGTAAGTGCGATTTCAACCGCGGAACTCGGTCCAAACACAGGGGCTTCCAGTTCGATTTCAAAAGGAATGTCATTTCCTCTCATATTAATTTTGCCGGATACCGATTTTTCGGTATAGGTTATGGTAATTATCGCCGGTCCCTGGTTCACCTCTGAGTTTATGGCAAGCAGGTTGTCGCGTCTGATATTGACCTTGTCAACGGCATTGCCCATCGGGCTCTTTTGAGTTGTTGTAATAAGCCATACGGGCATTTCGTCAACGGATGATTCCTCGATGGTTCTGTCAGCGCTAAGTTCAATTTCATTTCCCATTACTGACGCGACTATTTTGTATTTCAGGTTCATAGCGCTTATGGCTTCCGGGTTGACCTCCGGGAGAGCGGCCGATTTGGCTGATTCAAAGCCCTTAGGAACTTCAGGCATTGTTACGCTCTCAATCGGAACTGTAATTTCGTCCAGCCTTTCCTGGATTTCAGGAGCTACTGATTCCTGGAAACGGCCTCCGAGATGCTCGGCTAAAAACTTTTCCATCGCGACGGTGAAAGCCATACGGTTTTCTACTCCCGCGAATCCATGCCCTTCATCCGGAGCGACGATATATTCAACATCTCTTCCAAGGTCGCGCATCGCGACGACTATCTGGTCCGCTTCAGCCTTTTTTACTCTCGGATCATTCGCCCCCTGGACAACCAGAAGCGGGGCCTTGATCTTGTCAGCGCTAAAGAGGGGCGACTGGCGGCGAAGCCTTTTGGCGTCTTCGGGATCATCCGGATCGCCGACATGCTCGTTAAAGAATGCACGTGCTGTTTCCCAATATGGAGGGATCGTATTAAGAAGTGTTATAAGGTTGGAGACTCCAACATAGTCAACACCGGCGGCGTAAAGATCGGGAGTAAAGGCGAGTCCCGCGAGTGTGGCGTATCCGCCGTAGGATCCGCCGAAGATGGCTACCTTGTCAGGATCTACTATACCTTCGTTAACAAGATAATTGACGCCGTCGGTAATGTCGTCCTGCATGGCGTCTCCCCATGCTCTTTTCGCGGCGTTAAAGAAAGATTTTCCGTATCCTGTCGATCCGCGGAAGTTCATCTGAAAAACGGCATATCCTCTATTTGCGAGAAATTGAGCGTAAGGGTTATAACCCCAGTTGTTTCTGGCCCAGGGACCGCCGTGCGGGTTAACAACAAGAGCAAGGTTTTTTTCTTCAACATTCTTGGGCATTGTCAGGTAGCCGTGTATTGACAACCCATCTCTTGATTTATAACATATTGGTTTCATGGGAGCTAGATGCTCTACCGGAAGATTCGGCCTCGAGCGATAGAGGAATTCCACCTTATCTCTTTTCATGTCATAGAGATATCTGGCGCCGGGATCTGTGTCGCTGGTTGCGGCTACAAGCCAGTAGCGTTCATCCTTTGTGGCGGAGCCCATGTATATATCGCCGTCAGGGAGTTTGTTTTTCAGTTTTTTGTAAGCATTTTTGAATTTCCAGTTTTTCCAGTAGATGCGCAGTCTGTCACCTACGTAGTATGTAGCGATAATTTCATCTGTTTTATCGGAGAAAATTGTTCCGCCGAAATCAACTTCATTTTCAGGATCTGATTCGACAAATTTTTCTTCAAGTGTTTCGGGATTAAATAGGATAAGCCTGGCCAGATTTACATCCTCTCCCTTGTTTGTTGACATGTAAAACCATTCCCCATCCTCATGGAAAGCGATTGGACCGGCCTGTTCTTCGTTCGTGCAGGTATAGATGGAAGTTATGATATCATCGTTAATTCTGAATATTTCGGAGCCGCCGTCATCGGTTTGTCTCACGGCAAGGCGCAGGTTGTTGTCCTGGTCGAAAATCCAGCCGGCCATCTTTTCCTTGTTTTCCCTTATCAGCTCACGTTTGCCGGTGTCAATATTAAGGCGATAGATATCGTGGTAGCGCTGGTCGCGCTCGTTAAGGCCGATATAGATAATATTCGGTGTTTCTTCGGGGAGAGCGTAGATTCTTGTCGTCACGCTGTCCACTGGTGTCAGGTCGCGGGCCTCCGGCACATCCTGGCCTGCCGCGAGTTGTTCGGCAGGATCAACCGCATAGATATGAAAGTTTTCATTCCCTCCCTTATCCTGTATATAGAGAATATACTTGCTGTCTGTTGTCCAGAAATATCCCCTTACCGGACGTGTTGTATCTGCCGTAACTGGTACGGCATCTTCAAAGGGCTGATGAAACCCCTTAACCCAGATATTAAGAACGTCATTGTAGGGTTTAAGGAATGATATGTATTTGCCGTCGGATGAAATCTGCGCGCCGGCGATTTCAGGGTCGCCGAAGAGCACATCCCTTTCGATTATAGGGGGCAGGTCATTCAGATATGACAGGTCTGCCGCCGATAAAGAAACCGCGACTAGAAGTACTACAGCCAAAAATCCAGTCAGTTTTTTCATTGGTCCTCCTTCATCTTTTTTATGGTTAGAGTTAACAATTAATTTAGCGCTGATTGTATTACTCCCGCCGGAAAAAGGCAATAAATATCTTGTGCGGAAATCGCGGGGCTTTACATTTTCCGTAATTCGGAGTATATTTAGTTTGTAGATACACCTCAATTATGGGGGCGAACGGATTCGACGGGGATAGATGAGGCAGGGGAAGCGTGTCGAGGTTGCCATCATGACCTCGTTAAACAGGTGGCAAAACACAATTGCCAACGACAATTTGGCATTGGCTGCTTAAAAACAAGCAGCTCGTTCACTTCATCTGAGTCATCAGGGATGAATGCTGGGCGTCGATTACTGCTGACTAGCCTGTGGACTTTGTTCCCGGAAAACAGGCGAAACTTTAGGGATCTAGTTTCCGGGTTTTATGCCTGTTGGAAAACTTGGAAGCGAAACTTTAGCAACGGGATACACACGTAGAAGCCCTGTTGCAGTATTCTCGG
>JAUXHZ010000056.1 GCA_030621255.1 Candidatus Latescibacterota bacterium | reverse complement strand
AACTTCTTTTTAGTGCCAGAAGCAGGAGAAACATAGTTCAAGTCGCTCGTACAATCGCCGACTTGGAGGGAAGTGAAACGGTGTTATCCGTACATATCGGCGAGGCGATTCAGTACAGAGCATCCCATTTTATGGAGTTATTCTGATTGTTTTACCGGCGCGGTCAATTTTATTTATTCTCAGGAAAAAGAATAAGTTTTCTATAGATCGCGTGAGTGGAGAATATCTCTAGCGATGATCATTCTCTGAATTTCGTTTGTCCCCTCAAATATTCTGTTGATCCTTGAATCACGGTACATTCTTTCAATCGGGAATTCAGTTGTAAAACCGTATCCTCCATATATCTGCATAGCACTGTCAACGATTTTATCCAGGGCTTCAGAACAGTACAGTTTGACCATCGAAGATTCTCTGGTGATCATCTTACCCTGATCATACAACCATGCGGTTCGATAAAGAATCGATTCCATATTATATATTGCAGTAGCCATATCCGCCAGCATCCACTGAATTCCCTGGTACTTGGATATTGATTTTCCGAACTGCACCCTTTCCTTGGCGTATGCGGCTGAAAGAGCGAGTGCCTCTTTCGCTGCGCCGAGGGCCGCGGC
This sequence comes from Candidatus Latescibacterota bacterium, assembly GCA_030621255.1. GTDB lineage: Bacteria > Krumholzibacteriota > Krumholzibacteriia > Krumholzibacteriales > WJIX01 > JAGHBT01. The sequence continues at coordinate 6,136 of JAUXHZ010000056.1, read as the reverse complement.
TCCAAGACCCAATCTTCCAGTGTTAAGAACCTTCATACCTATTAAGTATCCGCGTCCTACTCTGCCGAGCACGTTCTCCTTAGGCACTTTTACATTTTCCAAGATGAGTTCGGCTGTTTCTGATCCCCTTATCCCCATTTTTTCTTCAATTTTTCCCACGCTGAAACCCGGGAAATCCTTTTCAACGATAAATACTGTTACTTTACCTCTTTTGCTGCCATCAGGCACTTTAGCGAAAAGGGTGAAAATGTCCGCGAAACTGCCGTTGGTGGTAAAATTCTTGTGTCCGTTATGAAGATAATGGTCGCCCTTGTCTTCAGCTGTGGTTTCCGGGTTATAGGCGTCAGAGCCGGCGTTTGATTCGGTCAGCGCGTAACCTGCGATCTTGCTGCCCTCGCAGAGTGGAACCAGGTATTTCTGTTTCTGCTCTTCAGTTCCGAACATATTGATTCCAGAAGCTCCTATACTCTGGTGGGCGCCGATAAATGTGGCTGTAGAAGCGCACCCGCGGCCGATCTCTTCCTGCATTATGCAATAACCCGTTTCACCCATACCCGCACCGCCGTATTCGGGGGGGAAAGAAACTCCAAGGAGTCCGAGCTCCGCAATTGTATTAATAATTTCTTTGGGGATTTTCTTTTCCTTGTCGATTTTATCCGCCGCCGGTCTTAGTTCTTTATCGACAAATTTTTTAACCATATCTTTAAGCATTTTTTGTTCGTCGGTAAATGTCCAGTCCATCTCTTCTTTCCTCCTGACACTCTCTTAGTGGAAAGCGCTCCGGACAAATGCCAAAAGCCTTTCCAATTTGAAGAACCGTAGCCCTCATAAGGCAATTATTTTCATTCACAGGAAATGCAAGCATAAAAACAACTCTCGCCTGTGTCAAGGAAAATGAAACCAGTTGCTAATTTGAGAGGCTATATGATACCTTAACGAAATTAAAGAATATTTGCCGGTAGTTTGTTTTAAATAGAAAGATGATTCCTTTGAATACGAATTTACACGACGGACATTTTCCAATTGGGAAAAAGAAGGCCGGCGTTATTTTGACCAGGCTGATGCCCGAAATAAGAAGAATCGTTGCCGGCAAGAATACTCCTTCTGTTACCTCGATTGCCAAAAGGACGAAGTCAGCATTTATGGTGCTTGTTTCCACGGTAATAAGCGCGAGAACCAAAGATGAGGTGACGCGGGAGGCGAGCGGACGGTTGTTCGCACTGGCAGATTCTGCCGCCACGATGGCGGTTCTTTCTGAGAAGAAAATAGCGAAGGCAATATACCCTGCGGGATTTTATAATACAAAGGCAAGATCGATTAAAAAACTTTCAAAACAGCTCGTGGAAGAATTTAATTACATAGTTCCGGATACAATCGAAGAACTTCTCAGGTTGCCGGGCGTTGGCAGAAAGACTGCTAATCTTGTTTTGGCGCAGGGCTTTGGTAAGCCTGCAATCTGTGTTGATACGCACGTTCACCGGATTGTTAACAGGCTGGGAGTAATAAAATCGGATAATCCCACTCAGAGTGAATATGCCCTTCGTGAGGTATTGCCTCAAAATTTCTGGATAGAAATTAATGATATTTTTGTAATCTTTGGACGGACGTTATGCAGGCCTATATCGCCTATTTGCAGCGCGTGCGGGATACGTGGAATGTGCAAGCGGATCGGAGTAAATAAGTCGAGGTAAATTGAAAAATGGGGGGAAAGTTAATTTAGAGTGAGAATTTTAAACTGATTAGGAGATTGCAATGAAGAAACTGTTTGTTTCCTTCACATTGGTTTTGGTTTTTATCCAGCCGGCACTAGCAGGACAACCCGAGTTTGACTCATATTTTACTTCCGGGTCTCTACGGGTTGATCTATATCATACAGGGTATGAGGATACAGAATATTTCAGTATAGATGAAATTATTAAGGAGCCGCACTGGGGCGGTAATCACAATGCTCTTGTAGATACAATGAATCTGGGGGAATATATCTTCCGTGTTTTTGACTTGAAGACAAACAGTTTAATCTTCTCGAGGGGATATTGTTCTATTTTCGGAGAGTGGATTACAACCGATGAAGCAATAAAGGGCACCGTGGGGACCTTTCATGAATCATTGATTATGCCTTTCCCGAAAAGGGCTGTTCAGATAAGAATTGATCGTAGAGACCGCGAAAATATTTTTGCCAATACCTTCGATTTTGTCGTCGACCCGGATGATTATCATATAACGACGGAAAGCAGGTACGGCTATTTCAGAACGAGAACTTTAATCAAGAATGGGCCGACGTCCAGCAAGGTTGATATTGTTATCCTTGGTGATGGATATTGCGTGGATGAAATGCACAAATTCCGAAAAGATGCTAAAAAACTTATCAATGAGTTGTTCAGTGTTGAACCCTTCAAGAGCAGGAGGGGTGATTTTAATGTCCGTCTAATTGAATCCGTGTCAGCCCAGTCCGGAGTTGATGATCCCAGAGAGAGGGATTACAGGAATAATCTTCTCGGCCTTTCATTTAATATTTTTAATATTGACAGATATATGATTTCCACTGCCAACAAGGTTATAAGGGATATAGCGTCAAAGGTTCCTTACGATCAGGTGATCCTGCTGGCTAATGAGGGGAAATATGGCGGTGGAGGGATATTCAATCTCTATTCTGCCGCGATTTCAGACAATGAATATTCAAAGTACGTTTTTGTGCATGAGTTCGGGCACGCCTTCGGCGGGCTCGCCGATGAATACTATTCGTCAGAGGTTGCTTATAATGACATGTATCCTAGGGGGGTTGAACCCTGGGAACCGAATATAACAGCCCTTCTTAAGAAGGACAATATTAAGTGGGGAAGTTTTATAGGCGCAAATGTTCCCATTCCGACACCGGACGATTCGACGTACACGGGAATTACCGGTTGTTTTGAGGGGGCTGGCTATTCCGCTGAAGGGCTTTTTCGTTCAAGCCGTGACTGTATCATGTTCTCAAAATCGATTAAGAAAGGGTTCTGCCCGGCATGCAGGGAAGCGCTAGCGCGGATGATAGATTTCAGAACGAAGCAATAGTGTGTGCAGAAGCGGCTAAAGAGTAAGCCCTCCGTCAATTGTGATAGTCTGTCCCTGAATCCACGCGGCTTCCTCAGACAGGAGAAACGAAACAACGGGGGCAATATCCTCCGGTGTGCCGATTCTGCCCGATGGTGTGCGGTTTTTCCATTCTTCGATAACCTTTTCTTTTTCGGGAAAATAGTCTAAAGACGCGGTGTAGATAGGGCCTCCGGAAACGGCGTTTACATTTATTCCCCTCGGGGCGAATTCGCGGCCAAAGTAACGGACTAATGATTCAAGAGCGGCTTTACTTGCTCCCACTGCAGTATAACCCGGAAGAACCGTTTGTCCCCCGATAGATGATATCGCGACAATCGAGGTTATTGAATTGTCAAAGTGCTTTAGCGCTTCTTGAACGCACAACATAAATGCCCTGGCGTTTGTGTCGAGAGCCCTTTTCCAGCCTAACCTGCCGATTCTTTCCGCAGGGCCGAGTACACCTGAAACTGCGTTAGAAACAAAGTAATTGAGATCTCCGAAGGAATCTTTCAGCTTAACGAACATCTCTTTTATCTCTTTATGGTCCGAAATGTCAGCTTTAAGAAGAAGGGCTTTTTGTCCAAGTTTTTCAATTTCCTCAGCGGCTTTTGAAGCTGCTTCTTCATCTCTCCTGAAATTTATGGCGATGTCCGTGCCTTCAGAAGCCAGATGGAGCGCTATCGCGAGGCCTATTCCCCTCGAACCGCCCGTTATAAGAGCTTTTTTACCTTTGTGCTTTTTCATCAGGGATGCCGCCTTTCTTATTTAATGCCCCCTAACCATCTGTACGCGTCTATTGCCGCCATGCATCCGTCTCCAGCGGCTGTGATACCTTGTCTGTACAAGTGGTCTCGAACATCGCCCGCGGCAAAAATGCCTGGCACCGATGTCTGAGTGTTTTCCTTTGTAACAATATAACTCTTTTCGTCCAGTTCAATCTTCCCTTTGAATATATCAGTGGCAGGGTCATAACCTATTGCCAGGAATACTCCTTCGACAGGCAGTGTTTTAGTTTCTCCGGTTTTCACGTTTTTAATAATAATGCCTGTTACCTTATCTTTTGAAACGTCGAGAATTTCTTCAATGACGCTGTCCCATGCAAATTCAATCTTTTCGTTCTCGAAGGCTTTTTTCTGCATCGCTTCCGATGCTCTCAGTTCATCGCGCCTGTGGATGATCGTAACTTTGCTCGCAAAGCGGGTAAGGAAGGAGGCTTCTTCAATAGCCGAGTCGCCGCCTCCGATAACGGCGATCTCTTTGTCCTTAAAGAAAAAACCGTCGCAGGTGGCACATGCTGAAACACCCTTGCCCCTGAGTTTTGATTCTGAATCAATACCAAGCCAGCGCGCTGTTGAGCCGGTAGCTATAATAACCGTTTTGGCGGTTACTTTTTCGGAACCGGCACTTATTGTAAAGGGTGATTCGGCAAATTCTACTTCCGTTATATAGCCTGATTTTATTTCCGCTTTGAATTTCTCAGCCTGCTCCTTCATCCTTTTCATAAGTTCCGGACCCTGGATTCCTTCAGGAAATGCGGGGAAGTTCTCTACTTCCGTTGTGATCATAAGCTGTCCGCCGGGACTCATTCCTTCAAAAACAACTGTCTTCAGATCAGATCGGCTTGTGTAAATTGCAGCTGTAAGTCCCGCGGGGCCTGAACCTATTATTGCTACGTCGTACATTACTACCTCCTTTATAATATCCATTTGCTATTTCTACACTCTAGAAATTTAAAAGTTCATTTTCTCATGCTTCTAAGCAGGGCGAGGTTTTCTCTGTCTTCTTTATAGTCTTGGCCTTTCGGTGTTTCCAGTACCATAGGAATTTGGTTAAATCTGCTGTCGTTAACCAATAAAGAAAATGCTGTTTTTCCTATTTTGCCTTTACCTATGTGTTCGTGACGGTCTTTTCTTGTTTTAATATCGGTTTTTGAATCGTTAATGTGAAACGCTTTAAGTTTTTCAAGCCCTATTACCTGTTCAAATCTGGAAAATGTTGCATTATAACTTTCTTCTGTTCTAATGTCGTATCCGGCCGCAAAAGTATGGCAGGTGTCATAACAAACCCCAACACGCGAGTTATCCTTCAGTTTATTGATAATTTCCTTCAGATGTTCAAATTTGTGGCCGATCGTATTTCCCTGCCCGGCCATCGTTTCAAGCAGGATCATTGTGTTAAACCCGCTTGTTTGAGTAAAGACAAGATCAAGGTTTCGGACTATCGATTTAATTCCTTCTTCTTCGCCCGTGCCTTTATGGCTTCCCGGGTGAAGTACAAGATAAGGAATCTCTAGTGTTTCACAGCGTTCTATCTCGATAATAAGCGCGTCAACGGACCTTTTTACCTGTTCAGGATCAGGTGACGCCGGATTTATCAGATAGCTTGTATGAGCCATAATAAAATTCTCTTTATAATTATTTTTGCCTTCATGGAAGGCGATGATCTCGTCTTCTTTAAGTGGCCGCGCTTTCCACCTGTTCGGATTCTTTACAAACATCTGAATAGCGTTGCACCCGGTTTCCCTGCCTCTTTTAAGAGCGAGGTGGACACCGTCGGCGATTGACATGTGTGCTCCGAGGTTCATGATATTCTTTCAACTGGTAATTTATATTAAATTTTATCAATTATTTTCTTGTTGATGATAAAGTCTACACGGTAGAATTGCAAAAAGATTTTATTATTTACTGGAAGGGTGAGAAATGAAGGATGAGAAAGACACAAAACTTGTGGAGCTTACTTCGGTGCAGGGTGAAATGGAAGAGAACCTTGTTATTGGAATACTTAAGGGAGAAGGTATTGATGCTCTTGTAAAATCTGATAGAGCTGGCGGCGCTCTTCCCTTTACTATGGATGGTATGGGCAAAGTCAGGATCTATGTTCGCGAGGATGAACTGGAAAAAGCAAAGGAACTGCTCAATGAGTTTGAAGGGGAGAAATAATATAAGTTCCTCTATTAACTTGGGTTTCTGAAATACTTGCGTAACCCTTAAAAAGGGTTTATAGTAATTTTGTAATCACTCTTGCCTGGACATAGGATGAGTCCGGGCATTAAAAATAGAGATTA
>JAUXHZ010000080.1 GCA_030621255.1 Candidatus Latescibacterota bacterium | reverse complement strand
ACCTGAGTTTTTCAAGATTACTGAATAATTTTTCTTTTCTTAAATATTTAATGCAATGAACCCTGAGTTTCTTTCCATAGATATTTCCGGAGAAATTAAACAAATTAACTTCTATTCTCTCTTTATTATCAGACTTAACCGTCGGAGATATACCGATATTCATCATTCCCGCGTATCGGAATTGGTCAATTTCAACAGTAACAGCGTAAACTCCCCTCGGCGGAATTAATTTGTCATGATCAGTTACGAGAAGATTCGCTGTTGGGAAATCGAGTTTGTGTCCCAGATTCTTTCCCTTCACAATATGGGCGTCAAAAAAATAGTTCCGCGATAAATACTTAATTGTTTTTTCAAACCTTCCACCTGAAATATCATCTCTTATTTTCGTGCTCGAAACAATATTGTCTTCAATATTTTCCGGAGGAACAACGGTAACTTTAAATGAGTCACGCTTACCCTCCCGCTTTATCCGCTCGAGAGATCCTTCTCTGTCTTTTCCAAAACGAAAATCGTAGCCGACCACAAGATGAGCCATACCCCACCTTTTTATTAATCTCTTTTCAATAAAAGAAACGTAATCCATTTCCAATAATTTCTGTGATACCTTTTCGATAACTAGATAATCAATATCCAGCAATTCAAGAAGCGACACTTTTTCGTCCATCGTAGTAAGAAGTGGGGGAGCCATTTCCGGATTAACAACACTCAAAGGATGCCTGTCAAAGGTGAAAAGAATGCTTAGATCCAGGGCTTCCCTTTTCTTTACTTGCGCAAGAGTATTTATGACCCGTTGATGCCCAACATGGATTCCGTCAAAGACACCTATCGTTACTGCGGATCTTCCTTCAAATCCCCTTTTAATATCTCTGGTTCGTGATATGATTTTCATGATTATCCTTGAAGCTCCGCCTATTAGCCCAATGCCGCTATCTTAAAAACACGTTTAATCATAATAGTTCGTGTAAGGTTAATCTCTCCTATCCCCCCCAATGTTTTATCGAAACGAAGCAAGCGGACAATATCGCCGGAAGATAGATCCATATCCAGCGGAACGGATGGAGCTATTCCATTGATCAGAGAAACGGACTCACTCTTTGTCATTTCAATAGCAGGCAGATTTTTTAATGCTTCAGCGGGAGAATATCCCGGGCTGTCCATATTCTCGAAATCGCTGAAATCATCAGTTGAAACAGCCATTTCAATATTAAAGTGCCCGATTGCATCTCTCCTCAGGCCCGATAGATGAGAAGGAACACCCAGTCTCGCGCCTATTTCCTCCGCAAGAGTTCTAATATACAAACCCCTTGAACACTTAACCTCAATTCTAAACTCAGGCAAGCTGCAGGAAATAAGATTGATTTCATGCGTCGTTACTTCACGCGGTTTTCTCTCCACTTGTTGTCCATTCCTGGCAAGCTTATAGAGCGGAGTCCCTTTGAATTTTAACGCGGAATACATGGGAGGAATCTGCAAACGTTTCCCCAGAAAACCGGGCAAGGCATCTATAATATCCCCTTTAAGAATACCGTTCCACTCCCCTGTTGAGATTACTTGTCCCGTAACATCCTGAGTGTCGGTTGATTGCCCCAGAACAATATCAGCAGTGTACTTCTTCGGCAGATCCATAAGATAATTAGACAACTTTGTCGCTTCCCCGCTAAGGAGCAAAACTAATCCGTGGGCAACAGGATCCAAACTGCCGGCGTGACCTATTTTTTTGATTTTCACGAAACGTTTCAGTTTTCGTATACAATCAAATGTCGTGATTCCCCTGATTTTATTCACAGGTATCACTTTGTTGTTTAATTTATCGTCCAACAGCATTTTATCTCCAGACACTGTTTTTCTTTATGAAATTAGGACATAAGAAGCATCTCGCGGAACCCATGAATAATCAGCTCTCTGCTTTTCTCCATATCATAATCAATTACTAATCCTGCAGCGTTTTTATGCCCCCCCCCACCATATTTTTCCGCGAAGGAAGCAACATTCAAATGATTTAATGAACGAAGGCTGACTCTCACTCCTTCAGGAACGATTTCTCTCAGGAAGGCAACCAGTTCAACTCCCTCGATTGCCGCGGCATAATCTATAAATCCCTCTGTATCTTCTACTTCAGCCTGGGATTCCTCCAACATGGACTTGGTCAATTCCATAATAGCAATCCGCCCATTGCCGAGCAATTGTAAATTAGCAAGAACACGTGATAATAATTTCAGAGATCTGAATTTCTTCATATAGAAGAATTCCCGAGCTATTTCACTCGCCCGTGCTCCATATCCGACAAGTTCTGAGGCCACGGCCAACGATTCCTCATCTGTATTCTGAAACCTGAAACACCCCGTATCCATCATAATCCCCAGATAGAGATAATCAGCAATCTCAGGGGTTATAACCCCTGTATCCAGAAAAGAAAGAAAATGATAAACCAGAATAGTTGTAGCAGCTGTTTTATCTTTAATAAAATTAATTGATCCGAATCTCTCGTTCGTAGGATGATGATCGATATTTACAATAATTGTTTCGTCATCCGCCCTGACAATGTTGCCGATTCTTTCAAGTGTCGGGGTATCCACAACAAACACAACTTCGTATTGATAGTTATTAAGTTCTTCCTGGGAAAGAAGCAGCTTCATACGCGGAAGTTTTTTGTATTTTTCGGACACAACCCCCGGAATGTAGCATCCGACCCGCTTGCCCATACCTTCAAGTAAGGCCGCAATGGCCAGCATTGAACCAACACAATCACCATCCGGATCAACATGAGCAACCAGCAGAAATTTTTCATGCTGTTTGATTAACGATATAATCCCGTTAAATAATTTCTTATCTTTCTCGCTACTCAATGCCGCCCTCTTCAATTCCGCCCTCTCGGTCGGAATCCTCTTCATCGTTATGAATTTTCTTGAGCACTTTCTCTATCCTCATTGCTTTATCGAGCGATTTATCATATATGAAAATAAGTTCCGGAATTATTCTCATACGCATATGATTTCTGAGTTCACTTCTTATATACCCTTTACAGCTTGTCAGCCCTCTTCTGACAAGTTCCATTTCATCTTTTTCTCCAATAATATTATAGTAGATTTTAGCGACCGAAAAGTCATCCGGAGCCTCTACTTTCTGTATTGTAACGTTGGAAACACGTGGATCCTTGACTTTTCGTATTATCAACTCCGCCACAAATTCACGTATTTCTTCCTTCCTTCTGGCTTTGTACTTATTACCCATATCAATCTTCCTTTTATAAGTAATTTCTTTCGATATCAGTGCAAGATATTCTGTGATCACTGTCAAAAAATGATATAACTGACTGGAGAATTTTGTCCAATCCTCTTGTACTGTTCGCAACCGCCACAATACAAAACTCGCTACGCTGCCATTTATCCTGAAAATCAGTTTCACAAAAAGCTATATTAAACCTGTTGCGAAGTCTATCTTTAACGCTGTTAAGAATAATTCTTTTTTCTTTGAGAGAAGAACAACCGGGCAAATAAAATTCCATTACTAACCTGGCAATAATCATAGGAATAACTTTTTTGCACAATTAAAGAGTCCTGCTTTTTTCCTCTTTAATAAAGAACCGCAGGATATCCCCTTCTTCCGGCTCGTCAAACCCTTTGACTCCTATTCCGCATTCAAATCCACTGTTTACTTTTTTAACATCATCTTTGAATCTTTTAAGAGAAGAAATTACGCCTTCAAAAATGATCGCTTCTTCTCTTACCACTCTAACAAATGCATCCCGGGTTACCTCGCCCGATTTTACGAATGATCCGGCAACCACTCCCACCTTTGACACACCGAAAACCTGCCGGACTTCCGCTTCCCCAATATCTTTTTCGATAATTTCAGGTTCAAGCAACCCCGACATACCGTCTTTAACATCCTCGATTGCTTTATATATAACTTCATAAAAACGAACATCAACTTTTTCAGTCTTCATCAGTTGCACGGCAGGAGGAGTTATCCCGATGTGGAAGCCGATAATAATAGCGTTGGAAGCGGAAGCAAGAAGAATATCACCTTCATTGACCATTCCCACACCGACATGAATAGCATTAATCTTTACTTCTTCAGTATCAAGATTCTCAAAGCTATCGACCAGGGCTCCAACAGAGCCATCTGTATCAGCTTTGATTATAAGCGCCAGTTCTTTAATTTCTCCAGCCTGAATCTGGTCGTACAGATCCTCGAGAGTAATTTTACTTTCAATTCTTCTTTCTTTTTCTCTTCGAATTTGCCGTCTCTTGGAAGCAATTTCCCTGGCGGTTTTTTCTTCCTCAACCTGAATAAAGAGATCTCCGGCTTGAGGGACACCATTGCTCCCCATGACGATAACCGGGGTTGAGGGAGGAGCCGTCTCAATTCTATTACCGCGTTCATCCAACATAGCTTTAACTCTTCCCGCGTAATCGCCCACAAGAAAATTATCAGCTACTCTGAGTGTGCCCTGCTGCATGAGAACAGTACAGATAATACCGCGCCCTTCTTCTTTTTTTGCCTCAATCACAGTCCCGTGCACCATAGCCTCCGGATCCGCCTTTAGTTCCAATATCTCGGCCTGAAAAAGTATCATTTCCAGAAGACGTTTAACTCCTTCTCCAGTCTTTGCCGAGATCTCGGCTGCCATTACATCCCCACCATATTCTTCGAGAATCAGGCTATGTTCCATAAGCCCTCTTTTTACTTTTTCAATAGAAGCATTTGGAACATCTATTTTGTTAATAGCTACAATAATAGGAACATCAGCGGCCTTGGCATGGTTAATCGCTTCAACAGTTTGAGACATCACTCCGTCATCCGCGGCTACCACAAGTATTACTATATCAGTTACTTGAGCCCCTCTCGCTCTCATAGCCGTAAATGCTTCATGGCCGGGCGTATCTATAAAAGAAATTTTCTTGTTATTTATCTCAACCTCATAAGCCCCGATATGCTGTGTTATTCCACCCTTCTCTCCTGCTATTACGTTTCTCTCACATATATTATCGAGCAAAGAGGTTTTCCCGTGGTCTACATGCCCCATAATAGTAACAACAGGAGCCCTGAGGACCATCCGTTCCGGATCAATCTGCTTTTCTTCTTTTTTAACCAGTTCATCTAATGCCGCTTCTTCAAATTTGACCTCAAAACCATATTTATCCGCGATCAATATCATTGTATCCGAATCAAGCCGCTGATTGAGCGTAACCATCAACCCAAAGCTCATGCATGTCTGAATAATCTCGGTGGGGTCAACATCAATATTCCGCGCCATCTCTGAAAGTGTCGAATATTCCGGAAGTTTAACAACATTTTCCTCTTCCATGATTTCTTCTGATTCTTTTTTACGCTTATGTCTCTTTGATTTTCTGGTAACTTCCATTTTTGCCAGAGTTCTTCTGACACTTTCTTTTACGGCCTTCTGAGCTACTTCCTTCTTATATTTCTTTGCCTTTGGAGATTTTTTCTTCCCGTCACTCTTTTCAGTCTTTTTCTTCTTTTGCTTCTTCCATTTCTTTTCTTCGGGCTTTTTAATGCTTTTAACAACTTTTTTTGCTGTATCGTCCTTTACCCGTTTTAAATGCTGCATGAGTATAGATTCAACACGCTCTTCCACAGCACTCATATGGCTTTTAACAACAATCCCTTCTTTAACAAGGATTTTGATCAAAGCCTGACTTGATATGCCATACTTTTTTGAAAGCTCATAAACTCGAATCTTCGTCAACAGACCTCAACTCCCTCAAGATATGATTCAGTTATTATTTCTCACTATCATCCTCAATCTCTTCAGATTCACTGTCTTCTGTCTGATCTTCATCACTTTCCGCATTTTCAACCACATTTTTATTCCCTAAGTCCGGGGCATCAATATTCTCCGGCTCATCTTCTTCATTTTTTTCATCTTCATCAAGTTCGCCGAATAATTCTTCCTCGGTTGGAATAACCTTTTCTTCTTCTTTCTCCTCGGATTCAAATACCGCGTCACCAAACAGTGTCTCCTCCATATTCTCATCTTTTTCTATTTCTTTC
>JAUXHZ010000045.1 GCA_030621255.1 Candidatus Latescibacterota bacterium | reverse complement strand
GCCTGATAGGGACAATTTATGACGGTATTCAGAGGCCGCTGGAGGTTATCAGGGATACTTCCGGTAAGTATATTCAGAAAGGGATTCATGTTTCATCCCTCGATCATGAAAAAAAATGGAAATTCGAACCTCTGATTGAAGCCGGAACCGAAGTGGATATGGGAGAAATAATAGGTAAGATTCAGGAAACCAAGCTGATCGAACACAGGATTCTTGTTCCTCCCGGGGTTAAGGGGAGGGTTACATGGGTCGCGGAGCCTGGAGAGTACAATGTGACGGAGACCGCACTGAAAGTAGAGAATTCCGGCGGTGAGGTGAAAGAGATCAAATTTAATCATCACTGGCCCGTACGGAAGCCTCGTCCCTTGAAGGAAAAATTGACGCTTTCTACTCCGCTTATTACCGGACAAAGGGTTATCGATACTCTTTTCCCGGTTGCCAAAGGCGGAACGGTAGTGATTCCGGGAGGTTTCGGAACGGGTAAGACGATGACTCAACATGCCCTGGCAAAATGGAGCAACGCCGATATCATTGTTTATATTGGGTGCGGGGAACGCGGCAATGAGATGACCGATGTCCTTCAGGAATTTCCCAAGCTGATTGACCCCAGGACCAAACGGCCGATTATGGAAAGAACAATACTGATAGCGAATACTTCAAATATGCCGGTAGCCGCCCGGGAGGCTTCAATATATACAGGAATAACGATAGCTGAATATTACAGGGATCAGGGTTATCATGTGGCGATTATGGCGGATTCCACCTCGCGCTGGGCTGAGGCCCTGAGAGAACTTTCAGGGCGTATGGAAGAGATGCCCGCTGGTGAGGGTTATCCGGCGTATTTACCAACAAGACTCGCGGAGTTTTATGAAAGAGCAGGGATCGGTTCAACATATTCAGGCCTTGAGGGATCGATCAGTATCGTGGGATCTGTTTCGCCCCCCGGCGGGGATTTTTCCGAGCCTGTTACGCAGCATACAAAAAGATTTGTAAGATGTTTCTGGGCGCTTGACAGACAACTTGCCAACGCCCGTCATTATCCAGCCATTTCATGGCTTGACAGCTACAGTGAATATGTCGATGAGATAAGCGATTGGTGGCAGGAAAAATCGGACGGCCGGTGGGTAGAACTTCGCAGCAGGATCATCGATCTTCTTCAGCAGGAAGGGAAGCTGCAGCAGGTTGTAAAATTGGTCGGCCCGGATGTTCTTCCCGATACTAAAAGGATTGTGCTTGAGACATGCCTGATGTTCCAGAACGCCTTTCTACAGCAGAACAGCTTTGACAAGATCGATATGTACTGTACTCCTGAAAAACAGATTAAGATGTTGGAGGTAATACTGGAATTTTATGAGCTTGGATTGGAGAATATCAAAAGGGGGGCCAATATACATCAGCTCAGGAAATTGAAAGTTGTTTCTCAAATCAACAGAATCAAGTTTTCCGTCTCAAACGACGAAATTGATAAGATAGATGAAATAAAGGATAATCTGAGACATTCAATGAAACAGATTGAAGATATGTTTGATTAGGAAATGGTGAATTTATGACGGATAAGAATATCAGCAGCGGCAGAGAATATATAGGAATTGAAGAGGTTTCAGGCCCTCTTGTCATGGTAAAGGGGATTCATAATGTCGGGTATAATGAACTTGCCGAGGTTATAGACCCGGCTGGAAACGTCAGGCTTGGAATGGTGCTCGAAGCCAGTGAAGGCGCGGCTGTGATTCAGATCTTCGAAGGGACATCCGGGCTTTCCATCCCCGGGACAAGAGTACGTTTCCGCGGTAAGCCGTTAACATTCGGGGTTAGCGAAGAGATACTCGGAAGGGTTTTTAACGGGCTTGGCCAACCGATAGATGACGGCCCCCCGCCCAGGGAAGATCTAAGGATGGATGTTAATGGTCTCCCGATTAATCCGACGGCCAGAGAGTATCCTCAGAAATTTATTCAGACAGGCATTTCCGCGATCGACGGGATGAATACGCTTGTGCGCGGCCAGAAACTGCCCATTTTTTCCGGTTCAGGGCTTCCTCATAACAAGATTGTTGCTCAGATAACCCGCCAGGCAAAGATAATCGGGGAAGACGCGTCATTCGCGGTGGTCTTTGCGGCTATGGGAATAAAACACGATGTGGCAAGATATTTTATAAAAAACTTTGAAGAATCCGGTGTTCTGGAAAAGGTTGTCCTCTTCTTAAATCTCGCCGATGACCCGTCTGTTGAAAGGCTTGTGACCCCTCGAACAGCGTTGACAGCGGCGGAATATCTGGCTTTTCATATGAATATGCATGTACTTGTTATCCTGACCGACATGACGAATTACTGTGAATCACTGAGGGAAATTTCCACGATACGCGAGGAAATACCGAGCAGAAAGGGCTACCCGGGATATCTTTACAGTGATCTTTCGATTATATACGAACGCGCCGGAATGATTAAGGGTATTGAGGGTTCAATTACGCAGATGCCGATTTTGACAATGCCCAACGATGATATTTCACATCCCGTTCCGGATCTTTCAGGTTACATTACAGAAGGGCAGATAGTTCTTGAAAGGGAACTGGATCACAGAAATATTTATCCGCCGATAGCGGGGCTGCCCTCTCTTTCGCGTCTGATGAAGGATGGTATCGGCGAGGGCATGACGAGAGAGGATCATGCCCATGTCGCGAGCCAGCTATTCGCGGCCTATTCTCATGTGAAGGATGTAAGGGCTCTCGCCGCCGTTATAGGTGAAGAGGAACTCGCCCCGCTGGACAAGATATATTTAGAATTTGGAGAAAGGTTTGAAAACGAATTTTTAACTCAGGGTGAGTATGAAAACAGGGATATTATTAAAACTCTTGATTTAGGATGGAAGATTTTATCCTCTCTGCCGAAGGAGGAACTCTACAGAATTTCCGAGGAAGAAATTAACAAATATTACGGCAGGGAGTAGGAAGAGCTTGGACGGCAAGCAGATGGTATATATTGGAGAAGTGATTGTATGGCAAAATATGAAGTAGCGCCGACAAAAACCAACATGATGAAGATCAAACGTGAATTGGGGTTCGCCGAGGAGGGGTGGAAACTGCTTGATCAAAAACGAAAGATTCTTGTTGTAGAGCTTATGGGCCTTATTGATCGTACTGTCGAGGCTCAGCGAAACACGGAAAAGAGATTGAGTGAGGCATTTGAGGCCCTCGATCAATTAACCCTTCGTATGGGAAGAAGGGAGATAAGTCTTGTAGCTCCCGGAGTGAATATCAAATCTGATATTTCTTTCTCGCAGAGAAGGGTGATGGGGGTTTCTCTGCCGAATGTAAAGGTTAAATTCAAAGATTCGCCGCCATATTTCGCGGCTCCGGAGAGCAGTGTCTGGATCGATGAAACGATAAAAAGATTTCGTGAAGTCCTCCATCTCCTGGGTGATTTGGCTGAAGCGCGCATTTCACTTGTGAGGCTGTCCCGGGAAGTGGCAAAGACAATCAGGCGCGTGAATGCCCTTGAGAAAATATTTATTCCTGATTATCAGGAAACCTTAAAATATATTGAAATGGCTCTCGAAGAATCGGAAAGGGAAGCGTTCTTTGTTCTTAAACTGGTCAAAGACCGTCTTTCCCGCAGAAAAGGGGAAGTCAATGGATAGTGTAAATCCCTTGCAAAATATTCTTCTCTATGTTGACGGAAGTGAATCATCTGTTCTGGCTACCCGTATGGCTATTACAATGGCTAAAGTCTACGGGAGCAAGCTGCGCGCGGTCTATGTTGTAAATGAAAACCTTTTAAACGAACTTCTCAAAGCGAAGATTTTTGTAAAGGTAGAGAAAATGGATTACGAAAGAGATATTGAGGATGACGGGAAAAGGTATTTGGACTATGTTAAGAAACTCGCTGAGAGCAAGGGAGTGCAGTTGGAGACTATTCTTCGTAAAGGGGTTGTTTATGAAGAGGTGCTGCGGGAAGTAGAGGAGTATGGAGCTGATCTTGTTATTCAGGGGGAGCTTGGCGAGGTGCAGAGCCTGAAAGATTCATTCTATGAAGAGGGAGAACGGATATTAAGAAAGGTCTCCTGCCCGGTGATGGTTGTGAGGGGAGAAGAAAGAATAGAAAATATCTTTGAGGCCCTGTAGGTTTTTTGAACGAAAAAAGTCTGCTCCTTGCGTTCCCTCACTGAATTAATTAAGTTTCGTCTAAGACAAATCCAGACGCGGGATACATCTTCAAAGGCAGGTTATGAAATGAAGTTGACGGATTACATCAAAATTGAGTGTATTAGTACCAACCTTATAGCTGAAGATAAGGAAGAGGTTATAGAAGAACTTGTGGAAATACTTTCCGAGAGTATGACATGCTGCGGGGTGGACGTGATTTATCAGGCTGTTATGGAAAGAGAAAATGAGGGGAGCACCGGTTTGGAGAAGGGGATTGCTATTCCTCACGCGAAATGTGACGAGGTCGACAAGTTGAGGATTGTGATCGGTATTTCCAGAGAGGGTATTAATTTTGATTCTTTCGACGGGAAGCCAGCCCATATTTTCTTTCTGATGATTGCCCCTTCCTCAGAAGCCGGCCCGCATGTTCAGGCTATTGCCAGAATTGTCAAGATGGTCGGGATTGAGGGTGTTAGAGAAAATCTTCTTAAAGCCGGAAATGCCGAGAAGGTACTTGAAATTATCGAGAATATTGAAAATGGCGGTTAGCAGTTTTTCTTTTACTATTATCCTATGGAAAACTTGAAATCGAAAAAATTGATCGGGTATTACGGATTCCCCGGGCGTTCTGTTCTTAAATCAGTAAGAGAGCGTTTTGGACGTGACCTGGAACTTGTAGACCTGGATGTCGCGCGGGACGCTCCTGATTCAAGGATTATTCAATCCACCACTTGCCGAATAATTGCGAATATCGTAGATAACGCGATGGAACTTTCAAATAAACTGGTAGCGATCGTTGCCGATGTGGGTGAAGGAAAATGTGACAGGGGCAGGTACGCCGCGTTCCTTTTGAAGGAGGAAGGATTTAACGTTATTGAATCGCGTTTTCTTCCGGAACAATTCGAAAAAAGGCCTCTTGTTTATTCCACTGCTGAGGGTTCTCTGGCTGAGAGAGTGGACAGGATAATGGAAATGGTTGTCCAGCCTCCTCCTCCCGATAATCATAAACGGGCGTGTGAACCGACTCATGGTTTCTGGGGCGTTCCTCCTCACGACTTCAGAATTTTGGATATTTTCCCGCCGACAACGCATATTTATGGTTGGACAAGGTGTGTTGAAGCGGGGAGCCCCGGTGATTTGGAGATGGAGTGTTACGTGGGCGAAAATGTTCCCACGGTATTTTTCACACAGAGCTTCTGCGCTAAACAGGATCTGGCGCATCATCTGGCCGAGAAATATGACGGACTTTTTATCGACTGTCATCGTGATGTAAATAATTCAATACTTTCGAAGGTGGAAGCCTTTATTAAATTATCTTACCCTGGTCAATAATGAAGGGCCCGTGTTTTTTGAGCCTACCTGGAGAAGAAAGTGAAACTCGCTGATTGCGGCAGCACCTGGACGAAAATACTCGATGTAGAATCGGATTCGCTGGAGATTACAACAACGCGTGAGATGGTTCGTAGAAACGGCGCTCCCTTTGCTGTTGCAACCGGGCACAGCGCTGAAAAGAGATGCGGGAAATTCAAAAATGAGTTGCTGGCATTGGCTGAAGGCGGGCTTTCTCTTGTTGATAAAGACGATTTTTCGATTGTTGATGTGGGGGGGAGGGATATAAAGTATATCAGATTCAAAGGGAGGAAGGTTAAAAAGATTGACTGGAATCTTGCCTGTGGCGCGACAACCGGCGCGACAATTGAACTTCTCGCGAACTATTACGAGATCGACTTTCCCTCTCTTGAGCCGGTCGATAGCTGGATAAATGTGACGTGCGGGGTATTCGGGATGGAGAGGGTTTTAGAGTCCGTTTCAAGCGGTGAAGCGCCCGAAAGAAGTATTGCCGAATTTATACACGGGATGGTCCGCAATGTATTTAATTTCACACAAAGGCCTTCTGAACTTTACTTGTCAGGCGGCTTCTGTGATAATAAGTGTTTTCTTGATTTAATGGATAAATACTGTAAGGTTATACCTCTCGGAAGGGCTGTTCTTATTGAAGGGCTCAAAAATGAAATAGAATATTGAAAATTGACAGGAGTGAAAAATTGTGATTGACGCGGGACGGCATAATATTATTAGCAGAAACAAATTCAGGAGTTTGTCTCAGGTGAAAGGTGCAGCCCTTTTTCTTATTATTCTGAGTGTGTTGTTTTTATCCTGCCGAAGGCTTGAATTCTCTACGATAGAATTTCAGGAAAAAGAACAAATCCCGGGCGCCGGTATCGGGGTGTCAGCTCAATTTCTTTCTGATCCCGAAGAAATCAATCAGCTTTTCCACACCTTCCTTCCCGATTCGGGAATTATTCCCGTACTGGTTGGGGTACGGAACAATGATACGGCACCGATTGTACTAAATGGATCTTTCTTCCCCGGGCTCCGTGAAAAACTTGGCGGAATATCGTTTTCGGTTGAAGGAGAGGATTTTTTGCCCCTTAAGCCATTTGAGGTTATTGAAAAGATGCGGGGGGGCAAAAGTTCCGGATACAGGAAAAAAGGTGTTGGGAATGTTGTAGCGGGTACCATTTTCCCCCCTCTGGGCGGCTATTATATCTATGACGAAGCTACCAGGGGAAGATTATTTAGAGGGATTGCAGGAAATTCTTTCTATAAGATGAGTGACCGGCATTTCTTTCAATCTCTTACCCTGAAGCCGGGTGAGGAAAGGGAAGGGTACCTTTATTTTCCTCTTTCTCCGGACCTCTCGCCGTATGAAATTGTTTCGGTTCCAGGCAGGAAAAAAAGGGATAAAAATATTGAAGAGATCAAAGTCAAAGACCCATATAATGTTCAATTGTCGATCAAGGTAGAAGCTATTCCCGTGAGGATAGATCCTGGTGTATACGGCAGGCGGCAAGACACACTTTCCTTTTATGATATTTGCTTTGATCCGCCGGAATATGGAAATGCAGTGGAACTCCCAGGGTTCCTGTTAAAGAAGAATCTAAAAGGACGCGCGGAGAGTAAACTCGTATTTGTGGTATTTCCCTATCCCCCGCGAACGCCGGTTCGGCCTGAAAAAGAGGTAGAGATAGATGAAATAAATACCGTGGCAAAGATAGCCGATGTTGTGGCAGGTGTTGATTTCGCCGCGTGCGGAGTTAACTTTACGCGCAAATCCAGAATTTACTTTCTTGTCCGCGCGGAGGATGGCGCGCGTTTAGTGTGGCGGAGAGATCTGGAAAGAAACATTTTACGGCTTGCCGCTGTTGAGGATGGGCTCCTGGCTGTTTGTGATGATGGATTCTGTTATTATCTTTCCGGCAAAGACGGGCAAATTGACAAACGATACGTAAAATTTGCCGCGGAACTGGATGATATTTTCTGTTATTCAGATAAGCTGTATGGGTTTAGTAATAAAAAATTAAGGGTTTTCTCGATAGAGAAAGAAAACCTTTTTGATAAAATCAGTACCTTTGAGATAGATAACGCTGAAAGAAGAGCGGTAGGGATTATTAACAACAGT
>JAUXHZ010000188.1 GCA_030621255.1 Candidatus Latescibacterota bacterium | reverse complement strand
TGTACCGAGGCTTGCCCCGCCGGGGTTGATGTTCAGGGCTACATCGCTTTATCGGCTATGGGAGAGTATAAACGCGCCGTTGATCTTATTCGGGAAAGCAACCCTCTGCCGGCTGTTTGTGGAAGGGTATGTGTGCGCAAGTGCGAAGTGGCTTGCCGCCGGTGCGATGTTGATGCCCCGGTCGCGATAAACAACATTAAGCGTTTTCTGACTGATTCTCCTGGAATCTATGATGAAGACCCCCGGTGTGAACCTTCCACAGGTAAAACAGTGGGGATCGTAGGATCAGGACCCGCCGGATTGACGGTTGCCTGGTTTTTGGGTAAAAAGGGACACAAACCTGTAATCTATGAATCTCAACCTCGTTCGGGCGGTATGGTCCGTTATGGAATCCCTGAGTATCGTTTGCCGGATGATGTACTCGATGCCGAAGTGGATTATATTCGCAGAGCGGGCGCTGAAATAAAATATAATACAAAAATAGGCAAGGATATTTCCCTGGATGAACTGCTGGAAAGACATGATTCAGTTTTTATCGGCGCCGGAGCCCAGATGGGCAAACCTATGAGAGTTGAAGGTGAGGATGACACAGAGGGAGTGATAAGGGGAGCTGAATTTCTAATGGAGAAGGCTGATAACCCCGAACCTGTAATAGGGACGGTAGTTGTGGTCGGTGGAGGAAATACAGCAATGGATGTGGCTAGAACTTCATGGAGGCTGGGCGCCGAGAAGGTGATTATTCTCTACCGCAGAACGAAGGCTGAAATGCCCGCGGACGACATGGAAATTGAGGATTGCCTTGAAGAGGGTATTGAATTGATGGAGCTCGCCTCGCCGGTGGGACTTGTAGCGGAAGATGGAAAAATTGCCGCATTGCGCTGTATTAGAATGAAGCTGGGTGAACCGGACGAATCGGGCCGGCGGCGCCCCATACCTTTGGAGGGGTCACAGTTTGATCTGCCGTGTCAGCTTGCGGTTCCCGCGATAGGTCAGACATCTGAACTTGAGGGACTTACCGTGGCTGGAGAAGAGGAAATCAGCACTACCAGATGGAATACATTTGTTATTGATAACAAAACGATGGAAACGAATGTAAAGGGTCTTTTCGCCGGAGGAGATGTGGCCGAAGATGGGGCAACGGTAGTTATTGATGCGATTGGTGACGGCCGCAAAGCGGCGGATGCGATTCATGCATATTTGATGGGTGAGTCTATCCCTTCTGAGGATTTCAGGGTAAGAAAGGAATTCTGGAAGAAACCCGGCAAAACAGAATTGGGTGATGTAACAGAGAGCCCAAGACACAAATTGCACACGATAGATGTAGAAGAGCGCGTGGGAAATTTCAGAGAAGTGGCAACCGGTTTTGATTACGAAGATAATGTGCATGAATGTGACAGGTGTCTTTCCTGTGGATGCCTGGAGTATGATGATTGCGCCTTGAGGCTTCACGCGCAGGAGTACGGTGTCGATATGGAAGAATTTAAGGGATACGCGAGTAAACACAAGGTTGATGAACGGCATCCCTACATAGTATATGATCCGAATAAATGTGTGCTTTGTACACGGTGTATGAGGACGTGCGCCATGATTATTCCTACCGCCGCGCTCGGTTTAATAGGGAGGGGGTTCAAGACGGAAGTAAGGCCGGCAATGAATGAACCTCTTCTTGAAACGAGTTGTGTCAGTTGCGGTAACTGTGTTGATTCTTGCCCGACGGGGGCTTTGACAATTAAGTACGCGTTTCCAGGGCGGGCTTCTTTATATGCTGAAGATGTGGTATCCCATTGTGCCTTTTGTTCTCTTGCCTGCCCGATTACTGTCAGTAAATTTAGTGAAGAGCGTTATTCTGTCGGTTCATCAGGAGTTCCGGGTGATTATCTGTGCAGGTATGGAAGATTTGGTTATGAGATTTTTATCAAGAAGAAAAGGATTAAAGCTCCGGAATTGCGAAGAATGGATCCCGGGAAGAAGATAGAAGTGGATATCGCTTGCCGGATGATTGTTTCCGGCATGAAAGAAGCGGCCGAGGAGTTCGGCTCTGATAAGGTGGGGGTGTTTGTTTCACCCGATCTTACCAATGAAGAATTGTATCTGGCGGCTAAAATTGCCAGGGAAGGTTTGGGAACTAACAATATTTCGTCTCTTTCTATCCTCGCTGGAGAAGAGGAAACAGGTGTTCTTGATGAAGCCTTCGGGTTTACAGGTTCGACATCAGACCGTCAGTGCGTCGAGAATGCCGATCTTGTTATTTGCAATAACACTTCACTTGAATCCGATCATCTTATAATCAGTTCTGATATTATTAAGACTTTAAAAAATGGCGCGAAATTTATTGTGAGCAATTCCACTCTAAATGCTACAGATCAGATGATTTCTACTCTCGCGATCGATCCGATGAGAGGAAGGGCGGCGTTATTATGGTTGGGGGTGATTAAGGCTCTTCAAGATAAAGGGTTATTTGAGTTTGATATGATTAAGGATCTTTCAGATCTGGATGGTTTTGCGGAAGGCGAGGATTTTGATTTCGAGAAGATGTCAGAGCTTACGGGTGTTGAACGGAACACTGTTTTTAAAGCCGCAGATCTTATTATTTCCTCTAAAAAGATAGTAATTATTCATTGTCCCGACAGGCCGCAGGATCGCGCGAGGGGTGATATGGCCACGCTTGCCGACTTGGTTCTTCTTTTGAGAAGAGTTGGTGTTAAAGCTGACCTGCTTCTTCCGCGTGGTAACGCAAACAGTTCCGGGATTGAGCTTATGGGAGCTGATCCTTCTTTTGAACCCGGGCGGGCAGCTGTTAAACATAAGGCAGCGGGGGCTTCGAACCGCGGGCAGCTGCGCACGATGCTTGAAGAAGGTGAAATAAAAGCGGCTTTTATTATTGGCGAGGATCCTGTTGCCTGGAAGAAAACCGAGGCATGGTTTAGGAATGTTGAATTTGTAGCCGCAATGGATTGGACTCCTACCGAAACTACAAGCTCAGCTGATGTTGTGCTTCCTGGTTCAACTTTTCTCGAAACAAGCGGCACCAGATGTAATTTTGAAGGGAAGCTGATCGAGTATAAGAAAACTGTTGAACCTCCGGCAGGTGTATCGGGAAGGGAGATACTATTTGATTTGGCCCGTGGTTTTGGATTGAACTTGAAAGAGAATATTAGTGGCGAAATTAACGGTATCATTGAAAAGAATCTTGACGGGGCGCTTGTTCCCTTTTGTTGGAACACCGGGCAATCACGCCTGTCTTTGCCCCGAAACAGGCTGATAAAAGTTCAGGCGGGAGTGGTTATGGGATCGATTCCCCCGCCTCTTACACAGTCCGAAAAGTATAAGCGGGAAATCATAAATGTAGGTTCCGGGCACTATAGAGTCAGGTAAATGTTTTTTTATTTAGGAACCTGTTTGACTTGACCGAAAATTGAGGTATTTAAATGCCGCAACTCGAGAATTTGTATTCATTCCTGGAAAATAATTTCGACTATCTTCTTGTAACGGATACGGAAGGAATGATTCTTCATGCCGGCAAAGAGGTCCTGGCCGATTTTACTGTTAATAGTGAAGCTTTAAAGGGCAGTAAACTGGATAGAATATTGATTCCTTCTTCTTTGAAGAGTTTTCAATTAGCTATAGAACAGGTACGGAATGGAGA
>JAUXHZ010000146.1 GCA_030621255.1 Candidatus Latescibacterota bacterium | reverse complement strand
TCGTTGAATCATAAAAAGGGATATAGTCTTGAGGTATCTTAAGATTAAGTGACTCGATCTTTTCTATTATATTCAGAGAGCCTCGCACATCACACATTCCATGATCGCCAAACACCAGCATTTTCATCTCTTTATTGATTGAAAGCAGCGTTTTGATTTTTTCGCTGTACCAGTTCAAATGGGCTTTAATATTTTCATGGGTTGTTCCGTATTTGTGCAGATCAGCATCCAGCTCGGCAGTATAAAGCAGATAAAAATCTGCATCATCCTTTTCAAGAGCTTCTTCAACCTGATCGAAAGCCACCGCCTCCGGAGTATGGTAATCCCGAACAAAGATACGTGAGCCTCTCTTCGATAATTCATCGATTACCGTATTCATCCCTTTAATGCCTCCAGGCATAAATATATTTCTCCTTGCGGGCAAGTCTAAATACCTCAATACCTTTCGGGGAATATCATACAGACTATAATATGACCTGACTCTATTGATGTGCTTGAGTTTCCACTCAATTATTCGTTTAAGCCAAAGTCTTTTTCCCGAAATGCATCGAGGAATTAATGACAACCACCTAAATGGTGATTTATCTCTTGTAAATGAATACATCATCCACAACCCATGCTTGTCAGGTGGAACTCCGGTAAAGATGCTCGAAAGAGCGGGCTGGCTGAACCCAGGCACGGTGCGCATCCTTATTCTATGGGAAAGACCGTCAGGGTGGAACCCCGACCTCTCTGCAAGAATATACCCAAGAGCATCAATAAGTATAACAATAGTCGGATATCTCAAATCACTTACTCCTTTCAGCCCGTGACAGATTTTGCCCAGTGAGAATACAATATTTCAGCCGCCTTACTCCATTCAGTGCTATCGTACGGAAATCCGCCGGAAGGAGATTTTATATACGTATTTTCTCCCTTTTCAATCCTGCGGTGTAGCAGCCTTACCCCATACTCCATCAGCAACTCTTCGGGACTATATTTATAAAGATTTCTCCCGAGATTAACAATCTTAACAATCCTTAAGGGCATTGAAAAACGCTTAAGGTAATTTCTCCACAATTTCAGACGGACAAGCAGTGTATATTTACTCTTTCTTGATTCCAGGAAATCTTCAACCATTTTTTCATTCTCAACCCGCAGCTTTTCTGATTGAAACAGCTTCCAGTATCGAAGTAAATCTGATGCACTTTCTTCCCACATTCTTTTCGAGCTGATCGCCAGTTCTGAACAACTGGATGGATCCAGTTTTAGCCTGGTCCATTCTTCTATTTTTTTAAGCATATCCGGCGGAATTAACCTGAGAAGAGTCTGATTCTCTCTATTCTTTTTAAGGAATAATAACCTGTTATAATACCCGGATCTATATTCACCGGCAACTATCATCGCGCCTGTCAGCATATCAGTGTAAACTCGCGAAACCTCATATATCAATGCAAATCTGTCTTCCAGCTCTGCCGTATGAATTAATCTATGGGCGCCAAGATGAGCGACAATCCTGTTTTCCATAAGCCTTACGACTTCTTCAAGCGTTATATCATTTGGCTTATGGGATGGGAAAAGGGATGGGAACTCCTTTCTTCCGAAAAGAACGAGCCCATTTTTCTTCATATCATACACACCGGGACTCGGCTTTAGTGAAGATAATTCAACCGAGTGAAAAATTCCTATATTTACTCTTCCTCTAAACTTTGCGTCGCTCCACAGTTTTTCACATTCATCTCCAAGTTTCCTTTTTCCGGGTAAGATGTACTGATGAATACTGAAAGAATTAACCACTACTACTATATCTACATCTGAAAGAAAAAGAGTACCTTTTGATGACAAAACAACACTACCCTCTCCCGTAGCGAAACTTCCACACAGGAGAATTCCATCGATATTCTCTTTCCCGATCTCTTTCTTTATCAGATCAGCTGCAGATTGCGCAAATGGGCAAAAATAATCGCGGTACCATCCCGCGAATTGTTTGCCGGCCGCTTCATTTTGATAAAAAAGCCCGCACTTTAAGCATGGAGATTTGCCATCGCTCATGGTCTCCAATCTTTACACCCGTTTATAAATAAACTCGGGTATATAATACTTCTTTCTGTTAAGCACCGACCCAATAAATTCCCCTCCCTGCTTATTTATACTCATCACGGCTCTTTTTATAACCTCACGCTTTGTCCTTCCAGCTTGAACAACGAGTATTATTCCATCCGTGCGGGAACTTAAAATCGAAGTTTCAGGAGCACTGAGAATTGAAGAAGTATCAACCAACACATAATCATACTTCTCAGCTATTTCACTGATATATGCCTCCATCTTATCAGATCTAAAAAGAGATTGAACAACATTTCCATCCCTGTCTGCACCTGCCGTAACTATATCAAGCATTCCTTGATCGATTGTATTGATTATATCAGAATATTTTGCTTCGCCGGAAAGATAATCGACAATGCCCTTTTTATTGCTGATCCCAAAGAATTGGTGTATTTGAGGATTACTGACCGCACAATCCACTAAAAGTATTTTTTCCATTTCATTTGCGGCCATCATCCTCGCGAGAAAAACAGCAATCGTGGTTTTACCTTCGCCTTGAAGAGCGCTGGTAAACATTATTACTCTAGAACCCTTGTCCCTCATCTCTGAATCAACCGAATTCCGTAATGTCAGGAGAGAACGCCTAAAATCTTCGTCCAGGCCCTGCAGAAATATGTCCTTTTTCATATCTGCCGTTTTTTTCGGAGATCTAAATCGTTTATTACCCTGTCCGCTTTGTCTCCTTCCACTTCTTTCGGCCTTTCGAAGCGCATCGAAAATCTTGCTCACAGGTAAACTCCCTTCAATTTCAGAGATCAGCCGCTCTGAATATTATTTGTTTTTGCTAATTTCTCCAACTGTATGAACTGTTTCATTCTCCAGGTCCCGTACCCCTCCCCTTACTATTCCAGCATCAATAGTTCTCACGTTCGAAACATAACCGACCAGTAGAACTCTGTCACACAAAACATTTATCAATCTTGGAATACCCTTACTATAGTGATAGATTTCCTCAATTGAATCGTTCGTAAAATGCGGAGTTCTATTTCCCCTTCCGGCAATTTTCAGCCTATAATCTATATATTTCGAGATATCATTATGAGTCAGCACTGGTATCCTGAATAAAAGTGGTATCCTCTGTCTTAATTGACGCAGTTCCCTAAGATTAAGAATTGTTTCAAGTTCAGGTTGCCCGACGAGCATTATCTGCAGAAGTTTTCTGTTTCTCGTCTCAAGATTCGATAACATGCGAAGCTCTTCCAGAACCTGAACCGACAGATTCTGGGCTTCATCAATAATCAGTATGGTATTTCTCTTGTTTTCATATTGTTCTATTAGAAATTTATTTAAGTGAATAAGCATTTGCGCTTTGTTCATCCCTTCAACTTCCAATCCGAAATCATTACAGATCAAATAGAGAAGCTGATCAAACGGGAATTTTGTTGAAAAAATAAATGATACTTCAATCGATGGTTGGAACAAATCCATAAACGTATTAACTATAGTGGTCTTTCCAACACCAACCTCACCGGTCAGTGCTATGAAGCCCTTCTTTTGAAAAACCCCATAAGTGATATAGGCAAGGGCATCTCTGTGACTGCTGCTCCTGTAAAGGAATTTCGGATCAGGCGTCACATTAAATGGAAGTTCTTTAAATCCGTAAAATTCTTCGTACATAATTCCTTTTATTTCTTTGCTTCAGCATCCGGGAAACTAGCAAGAACATTAATTCCAAGTGTCTCTTCAGCCTCAGTGACATTCTTGATAGAATGATCAAGGTTATCAATAAAAAATGCGAAGCCTATGGAAAATAGGAGGCTGAAGAAAGGCCCAAGGGCGATTCTTACATAATCCCGCACTTTCTGTCTGCCCGCATCAGTCGCCGGGGTTAAAATCGTAACCTTCCATTCCGGATTACTGGCTAGAGAAATTCTCGCGGACATCTGCTTGTCAAGGAGTTCATTATAGGCTTTTTCAACCCTTTGCAGAGCTAAATTTATTCTGTCTACTTCAACTTCCTTTTCAGAAAATGAACTTTTCCTTAATTCAAGTTTCCCCATAAGTTGAGCTAAAAGCTGCTTCCGGCTCTCAAGCATTTCCAGCTTTGTTTTTTTAACTTTAATTATTATTTCCAATTCTTCTTTAAACATTTCTTCAATATTTCTAATATTGTTTCTAGCTTTTATTAACTCTCTATTATTATCAGTATATTTAGCAACCAGATCTACTTCTTGCATTTTTAAGTCAATCAGATTCTCGT
>JAUXHZ010000176.1 GCA_030621255.1 Candidatus Latescibacterota bacterium | reverse complement strand
TAGGCCTGGAACAGGTTCTCCGCAAAAGGCGCAACGGCCATTTTTAATATGGATATTTGCAATATTATAACCCCTTCTTTCAACGATCATTTTTAAGCAGGACGGGCAGAATGTGTTTTCAGTTCTATGGCGGGGGACATTCCCGATATAAACGAATTTAAGGCCTTCTTCCCTGCATACTTGGTGGGCTCTTTCCAGAGAAGAGATGGGCGTTGGGGGAAGATTTCTAAGTTTATATTGAGGGAAGAATCTGGATAAGTGCAGGGGAACGTCTGAGCCGACATTCTTTACAAGCCAGCGTGCCATTTCGCGGATCTCACCGGGAGAATCATTAAGGGTCGGAAGCATTAGATATACAATTTCTAGCCAGACCCCTTCGGAGTGTATTTTAAGGATAGAGTTCAGAACCGGGTTAAGTTCTCCTCCGCAGATATCACGGTAATATTTGTTGGTGAATGCCTTAAGATCTATCTTGATCCCGTCAACCACCCTGCACAGCTCTTCAAGGGGTTTTTCTCTGTAATAACCATTCGTTACTACAAATGATTTTATGCCTTTAGAGGCGGCCTCCTTCGCGATATCCTGGGCATATTCGATAAAGACCACCGGTTCGCCGTATGTAAAGGATATTGATGGAGCTTTTAAAGACACGGCCTTCCTTACAATTTGTTCCGGAGAGCGGAATCGTGTTTCGATCATTTCGGGTGTGGATTGTGATATTTGCCAGTTCTGACAGAATTTACAAATAAAATTACATCCGGCCGTTGACAATGAAAGAGATTTGGTCCCGGGCATTACATGGAAGAATGGTTTCTTTTCAATAGGGTCGTTGTGAAGGGAGCAAGTCCGGCCGTACGTAAGCGCGAAAAGTTTTCCCTTTCTATTTTCTCTTACTCTGCACAGACCCCGTTTTCCCTCCGGGATAACGCATCCTTTAGGGCAAAGAAGGCAGCGCACAGTAGTTTTATTAATATTTTCATAATAGCGGGCTTCGAAATCTTTCTTTGCGGCGACCGCTCTTCCGAAAGGTATTCCCACGGCTCCCGAGGCGATTATTGCTCCGGTTGTCTTAAGGAAAGTTCTGCGTGAAAATGGAGTTGTTCTTATTACATTATCCATTTCTTAAAATTCCTCCAAAGAAAGAATACAGGAAGTATGAATATTGTGCAAGCCTACTTACACAAGGAAATCAGTATTTTGTCTTTCGATTTAAATTATTTATCCCGGAGTGATTCTGTTAATTCGGTTTGTTTGTAATCGAAGATCGTGAGAATGTCGCTTTTCACCAGGAGGACTTTGCCGAGATCACTTTTTCTAACGTAGATTTTATCAGAGACGCGGCTACCGAAGTAAATTGTTATATCCTTCTTTACCGCGCTGATAGAAATTGAATATACGGGATTATCCAGGCCGAAGCTTTTCAGGCTGTCGATATTTTCAGAGGAAAATTCGTAGATCAAAGATCTGGACAGTGTTTCCAGAAATCTGTCGATAATATCTCTTTTTAAAAGGCCGGATCCGCTTTCCAGATTCCACTTATCATTCAATTTCAAAAAAGAGAAATCGCGTTTAGATGATTTAAATGTCAGTTTATTAATTTGGCTTGTTTTAATATCGATCAGTTCTTTATTTCTGAAGTGAAAGAGAGATTTTTCTAAAAGGAATATTGATATCTCAGTTGAAAGAATAACATTCCTCGATGAACCTATCCTGAAGTAACACTCAGGGCTAGTCGGTGTCTGGTCCCCAATCTGAACTGTGTCCGGTGTTGATGAATTTTTTGAGAAGAGCAAAATTACGCATTCAGGATGATCGAGGCCATATGCGGAAAGATCTGAAACATCTCTCATTGTAATTCTTGGCAGACTGGTGGTAAGTGCTTCAATCATACGATCTATTGAGTATTTTGAGCCTCTTGTTATTATCGGATAAGTGATTGTCCACCCTGAGTTATTTCGTTCAAATTCGATCCTTGTTTCATCCTTTTTTTTGAAAATGCATTTAGTAATAGTCTCGGGATTATTTGTAAGAAGAAGCTGGTTTTGACGGTGGGCAGTATTTTTATCATCGCTTAGAAAGGATCGATCCCGCAGAAACACAAAGAGAGACGCGGCGATAAAAATGAAAAGAAGCAGATAGATCGATTTTATTTTCATCAGGCTACGAACTTTCAGAGTATTTTTTCCTGCGAGCCAGTGTTACCGCTCCGATTAACGCTATCAGAGCGGGCATTACTATAGCGGAAAGCCAGAAAACAATACGCCCCTCTATCATAGTAAGAAGTACAGGTTGGACTAAATCATTTTTGGGACGTATTGAAACAAGATTCTCATCAATGGCAAGCCAGTTTATAGTGTTCAGAATTAGGTCCCTGTTTCCGTAAAGGTTGATTATTTTATTTGCCGTAAAATCGCTGTCGCCATAAACGGCGATTCTTGTTGTGCGAATATGTTTAGGAGAAACGCCGGAATTTTTGCCGTGTAAAGAAGCGGATACCGCCGCGAGAGAAATTGGCCCCGCGATGTCAATCCCTTCTTCAAAGCGGGTCTTTCCATCAAGAATACGGGCAAGGTCTGTTTCGCCATAGGCCTTTTTGTTTGTGTAGCAAATAGTATAAACTTCAAAATTATTATCAGGATTATCTGATTTAGATATTGATCTTGCCTGTGGAAAGAAGGAGAAATATTTAAAACCTTTTGTAATGGGGTGGCTACTATATCTGTTTACGACAGGAGTAAGGTAAGTACCGCTGGTTAACATGCCGAGCCTGTCAATGATCACGCTATTCTCAATTCTTATTCCATAGCTGGACACTATATCGGCAATTCTCGGCACATCGATTAATGGATCAATGAGGAAGAGCGCTTTTCCGCCCTCTCTAAGATATAAAGATATTAATTTTTCCTCGAGGGGAAGTATATCTTTCGTGGGGCCGGCAAGAACTAAAACATCGCAATTGGACAGAGGAATTCTTTCTGCCGTTAATGGAAATTCGGCCACTCTGTAGTTTTCAGATTCAAGCGCTTCGAAGAGATCGCTGATGCCGCTATCCTTTGTGTCGGTTATTGATTTTTCGCCATGCCCGGCAGAGAAAATAATATTTTTTTGACGTATGCGGGTTGCTCTGTAAATCGCGTTTGTTATTTTGCTCTCCGATATTTCATTGATTATTTCCCTGCTCTCGTCACTTTCTACGACAGTTATCCCAAAGGAATCTATATTATAACGATGCGCGGCTATTGGATCCCTGTCGGGATTTATGAATTCGTATTCAATCCTGCTATTTAAATAGGTATATTCCGCGAGCAGATCCTCAGCTGGGGGTTTTTCTTTGCTGGTATCCTTGAAGAAGCATGTAATTTTGATTTTTTTGTCTATCTTGCTCAGTATCTGCTTAGTTTGGGGTGATAGAGAGAATCTTTTGTTCGCTGTTGTGTCATATTTGATATTATGACGAGCTGAAATTGTTTGGAATAAAACAATAATCAGGGTAAATAGTATTACGGAGAGGGTAATAGTAATTTTTGAGCGCGCGGCTCGTCTCAGGCCTTCTTTTACTGTTAGATGATAGGCAAAGATTGAGCAGGAGACAAAAACAATCAACCCGGCCAAAAAAGCTATAAGGATGATGGCGTCATTTCTCGCGAATATAGTATAGAGCGTTACGCCGGCGGCAATCAGTATAAGAGATAGAATTTGGAGTGTTCTTAAATGCTTTCTCATGTTTTATACCTTGTTGAATCAAGTGATTTTTTGCTCATAAAAAGAAAAAATGAAGTAAGCAATAT
>JAUXHZ010000074.1 GCA_030621255.1 Candidatus Latescibacterota bacterium | reverse complement strand
GGAGATACTTATCGGTTCACCCCCGGACAATATAAAATTCGATGCTGTAAAAAAGAAGGGCTACTTATATAGGGATGCAGGTAACTATAAAAGGGCCTCTGAACTTTTTACAGAATATCTTTCCTATGATTCTTCAAGGCCGGCCCGAGCACGTGTCTGCTATGACCTTGGAGAGATGCGGATAAGCCTTAAGGAATATCAAAAAGCAATTGACGCCTATAATTGCTGTCTTAAGATGAATCCCGGCGGAGGGCTTGCCGAGAATTCACATCTTAGAAAGGGCGACTGCTATTTTCTCATGAAACGCTATGGGGAGGCTGAAAAGGAATACGAGATTTTCCCCCGTCTATTCCCGGCAAGTTCATTGTTTGATGTCGCTGGATTCAGAAGAGGATTAGCTTTAGGCAGAATAAGAAAGACTGAAAGAGCTGATTCAATATTCCGCGCGCTTCTAGACAAAGATAATATTAACAGCGATTTACGCATAAAACTTCTGGATAAAATGGGTAAAAGATATCATTCAGAGATGCAATTCGACAAGGCTAAGCAGGTATATACGGAACTTGCGTCTTTGGAAAAAACCGCAGCCAGCCACACTCTATTAGCTGAACTTTTTGAAGAAACGGGAGATATAATAGAGGCTGAGGAATCTTTTTCCAGCGCGCTTGCTCTTGCCGGAGCTGATACCTGCCGAATACTTAAAGGGAGGGCCAAAACCCGCTACAGGCTTGGCAAGTATGGGAAGGGTGAAAAAGATCTCGAAAAATTATGGGAGCTTTGCCCGGATTCAGACGCTGTAGCTTCTGTCCTTCTCGAAAAAGGAATGATCTTTATTAATAATAAGGATCCGGAGAACGCCCGGAAAACCCTTGATTATATTACAGACAGATTCAAAGAAACGGAGTACGCGGAAAGAGCTCTTTACTACCTGGCCCTCTGTGATATCGAAGGCGGAGGATATGAGGAGGCGGAAGAGAAACTCAATCTCTTTCTTGCCGCATCGCCACATTCTCCAATCGCGTGTATGGCATACTTCAAGCTGGCATCCGCAGAGCTGAATATGGAAAAATTAAATCTCGCGGCGAAAAATTTTTCACTGGCCTCCGAAGTGTGTTCCGACTCGGAACTTTCACTAAAAGCCCTAAAGAATCTTGCCAGGATATACCAGAAGATGGAGGAATGGGAAAAGGCTTCTTCCACATGGGAACAAATTGTTGAAAGGCATCCCGCCGATGCCGATATTGTTGAGGTGATGTTCAAGTTGGGGTTTTCCTACAGCCAGTCGGGCCGTTACCGGTTGGCTTATGATGTTTACAGTAGGATACCGGCGATTGCCGTAAATGAGAAGGAATTGGGCAGAGCTCATTACTGGGCGGGCATCAGCCTTAAGAATATAGGGAAAAACAGAGAAGCCATAAGGGAATTTCTGCGTGTACCTTATCTTAGAACAGGCGGGATGTGGGGAGTTACTTCAGAACTTGAAGCGGCCGGGTGTTACGTGAAACTGGAAAGATATGATGAAGCGGCAAGAATATACGGGAATATAATATCATCTCATGGAAAGGATTCAGACTGGGGCAAGATTGCCGCCGGAGCCCTGACGCAAATTCAGAATGAAAAAGACAAGCAACAAAGCGAAAAAAATGGGCAAAAAGAAATTGAATAACGCAGACAATACAGGTTCGAAAAAGGCTTACGATTATCTAATCGTCAGGGGAGCGAGAGAACATAATCTGAAGAATATCACCGTTACAATTCCACGCGGCAAGCTGGTTGTAATAACAGGCCTCAGTGGTTCTGGAAAGTCATCTCTTGCTTTTGACACAATATACGCCGAAGGTCAGAGGCGTTATGTCGAATCGCTTTCCAGCTACGCGCGGCAGTTTCTTGAGCAGATGGAAAAGCCCGACGTTGATAGTATTGAAGGCCTTTCGCCGGCAATTTCAATCGATCAAAGAACGACTTCCCGCAGTCCGAGATCAACTGTAGGTACGGCAACTGAAATTTATGATTATTTGAGGGTTCTTTTCGCCAGAGCCGGTACGGCCCACTGTCCGTCATGCGGCAGGGAGATATCGAGACAGTCCGTATCACAGATTGTGGATATCCTTTCCAGGGAGAAAAAGGGAACAAGTCTTGTCCTGATGTCGCCGATTATTAGGGGTAGGAAGGGTGCGCACCGCGCCATGTTTGAACGGCTTTCCCGTAACGGTTTTACAAGGGTACGTGTTGATGGAAAAACTTTCCCCCTTGATGAAGAGATACCGATTAATAAAAATGTAAAACATGATATTGAAATAATTGTTGATAGACTTACGATACGGGATGGTATTCGGGAACGTCTTGCCGATTCAGTGGAGACCGCCGTAAAGGAGAGCGACGGGATTATACTCGCCGGAATTGGAAAGGAGAAGGAACGGCTTTTCAGCCTGGAATATTCCTGCCCTTATTGTAATATTAGCCTCGGGGAAGTATCGCCCCGGCTGTTTTCTTTTAATTCACCCTATGGAGCCTGCCCGGAATGCAACGGGTTGGGGACAACAATAGATTTCTCCATCGAACTTGTTGTTCCTGATTCAACCTTAAATATTAAGGAAGGTGCTCTCGCCCCGGTGGGTATTCTCAAAGAGAACTGGTTTGGGCAAAGGCTGAGGGCTCTTGCCGATGAAAACAATTTTTCGCTGGATATGCCATTTAAGAATTTACCCGAAGCGATCCGGAAAATTATAATTTTTGGTTCTGACAAGGAACTTGTGGTCAAATATGACTTCGAAAAAGGCCATGGTGAGTATGTTACTCAGTGGGAAGGCGTGATTCCGAATTTGAGAAGAAGATATCATCAAACAGCTTCAGAAGCGGTACGCCACTGGTGTGAAAAATATATGACTATGGAAAACTGCCCGGAGTGCGGAGGAACAAGGCTCAAGAATGAATCTTTGTCTGTCCTGACAGGAGGAAAAACAATCGCCGCTGTTAGTTCGATGACAGTTGAAGAATCACTTGAATTTATGAATTCTCTCCAGTTTGAAGGCAATAAAAAGATTATCGCCAGGCCCCTCTTGAAAGAGATAACGGACAGGCTCCGGTTTCTCATGAATGTGGGGCTTAATTACCTTACGCTCGACCGTTCGGCCAGGACACTTGCAGGAGGGGAGGCGCAGCGGATTCGGCTGGCGACCCAGATAGGGACGAAGCTTGTGGGGGTGTTGTATATCCTTGATGAACCGACTATAGGGCTTCATCAAAGAGACAATGCCAGACTGATTTCTACTCTGAAGAAATTGAGAGATGCGGGCAATACGGTTGTAGTTATTGAGCATGATCGTGAAACAATATTGGAGGCGGATTATATAATTGATCTTGGCCCGGGAGCTGGAGAAATGGGTGGTGAGCTTATTGCTGCCGGAAGCAGGAATGATATTATGTCAAACCCCGAAAGCCTGACAGGGAAATATCTTGCCCTTGAACAGTCCTTCAGTCTTAAAAGAGGCTGTGAGAGGGGAACGGGGCAAAAACTAGTGCTGAGGGGAGGCAGAGAGAATAATCTTAAAAATATTGATGCGGAGTTTCCGCTTGGAAAACTGATATGCGTAACGGGAGTCTCGGGTTCCGGTAAGAGTACAATGGTTGGAGATATTCTCTATACGGCTCTTCGCCGCAAATTTTACAATGCCTCTATTTTGCCCGGAGAACATGACCGCATTGAGGGGGTTGAACATATAGACAAGGTAATCAATATTGATCAATCACCTATAGGGCGGACTCCCCGTTCTAATCCTGCTACTTATACGGGGATATTTACTCCGGCAAGGGAGATATTTTCAGAATTGCCGATATCGAGAATGAGAGGCTACAAGGCGGGAAGATTTAGTTTCAACGTCAAGGGAGGCAGGTGTGAAGCCTGCCGCGGACAGGGAATGATCAAGGTAGAGATGCATTTTCTGCCTGATGTTTATGTGCATTGCAGGGAGTGCGGGGGAAAACGATACAACCGCGAAACGATGGAAGTTACATACAGAAATCGGAATATCGCTGAGGTTCTTGAGATGACGGTTGACGAAGCGGAGGATTTCTTTGAGAATGTCCCGTCGGTAAAAAGAAAATTAAAGGTACTAAAAAGTGTTGGTCTTGGGTATATTCGTCTTGGGCAGCCTGCGACAACACTCTCGGGGGGAGAAGCCCAGCGGGTGAAACTAGCCTCTGAACTTTCAAAGAAGAGTACGGGCAGAACACTTTATTTTCTGGATGAGCCCAGTACAGGTCTCCATTTTGAAGATGTGAAATTGCTTATGGAGGTACTCAATAAACTGGTTGATCAGGGGAATACGGTGGTTGTAATAGAACATAACCCGGATATTATTCGACACGCTGATCATATAATTGACCTTGGGCCCGAGGGAGGGTTGCTTGGAGGTAAAGTTGTTTTCAGCGGAGCTCCGGCCGATATTCTTAAATGCTCCGCTTCGCATACGGGAAAGATGTTGAAAAAATACAGCAAACCGGCTTGAAGAATGATTGTGTTAATCAGGTTTGATAGGTTATGTTAATTCTAAACTTTATTAAAGGGGCGATCAATGAGTAAGAAAACAGCTTTGTATAATACACATGTTAACAATGGCGGCAGAATGGTGGACTTTGCCGGATTTCTTATGCCCGTCTCTTTTGAAGGAATTGTAGCGGAACATAACAGGGTACGTGGGAAGGTGGGGCTTTTTGATGTCAGCCATATGGGAGAGATAGAAATTACGGGTGAAAGGGCGGCCGGGTTTGCAGATTATGTGGTAACCAATAATGTTGGGTCACTCGATGACGGACAGATATGCTACACGGTTTGTTGTAATAATGACGGATATGTGCTTGACGACCTGCTTGTGTATAAATTTTCATCGTCAAGAATTTTAATAGTTTCCAATGCCGCTAATTATGAAAAAATCTTTCGGCATTTCTCCGATCTCCAGTGGGAAGATATAGAGGTCAAAAACCTTTCAGAGGAAACAGGGCAGATAGCTGTTCAGGGGCCGCATTCGCTCCAGCTTGTGCTCGAGAGCGGTATCTGCCGGGGCTTTGAGGATAAAGTGAAAAATTTGGATTACTACAGGTTTTTTTCTTTTGAAAAGGATGGCAAAGAGATTATTTTTTCCAGAACGGGATATACCGGCGAATTTGGTTTTGAAATCTATGCTCCGCCCGGCCGGATCGGAGATATCTGGAATAATCTGGAAAACGCCGGCGAGAGCCTTGGCGTGGCTCCAATCGGGCTTGGGGCGAGAGATACGCTGAGATTTGAATCAGGATTTTGCCTTTATGGAAATGAGCTTGGTGAAGATATTTCTCCGCTTGAAGCCCGTCTTTCCTGGACTGTAAAATTTGATAAAGGTGATTTTATAGGGAGGAGCGCTTTAGCGGGGGAAAAGGAAAAGAGCCCGGCGCGAAAATTAGTAGGCCTTGAACTTACAGAACGTGGAATTCCAAGAACGGGATTCAAGGTTTTTCAGGATGGAGAAGAGATCGGGTATGTAACATCAGGCAATTATTCGCCTACATTTAGCAAACCTCTTGCTATTGCGTTGATCAAGCGGTCTGTTCCGAAAAATATTAAGGATTTTGAGATAGAAATCAGAGGCAGGAAACTAGGCGCCAAAAGAGTTAAGTTCCCTTTTTACAAGAGCAGAGTAAAAGATTAATACTTTAGGAAAGGAAGATGCAATATGGAGATTGAAGAATGCTTTTTTACTAAGGAACATGAATGGGTATCTGTTGACGGTGATGTGGCGACGATCGGTATCAGCGAATACGCGGCCGGCGAGCTTGGGGATATTGTATTTATTGAATTTCCCGATGTTGGTCAGAAAGTAAAACAAATGGACCCGGTGGGTACTATTGAGGCTGTAAAAACTGTCGCCGAGCTTTTTTCGCCTGTTACGGGTGAGATAATTGAAATTAATGAAGAAGTAGTGGATAACCCGGAAATTGTTAACAAAAGTCCCTATGAAGAGGGATGGTTTATGAAGATAAGAATGGATAAATCTTCTGAACTTGATGTTTTGTTCAGCTATGAGGAGTACAATGATTTTCTTGGAGAGGAATAACTCCGACAGATAGAATCGAATCTGGATGTGTGGCATCAGGACTAAAGAAGGGTAGCAGATG
>JAUXHZ010000192.1 GCA_030621255.1 Candidatus Latescibacterota bacterium | reverse complement strand
CCTTCATAAACTGAATCATAACAACATTCCACCCATGTCCAATAGCCCTTAATGCCGCGCCCAGCGAGGCTGTTGTTTTGCCCTTTCCGTTCCCTGTATAGACCTGAACTGTCCCTTTATTAGAATCCATTTAACTCTAATACTCCTTCATTTGATGATCATAAAAAGCATTGCAAAACCTACATAAGAGACTGTAGAATAAAGGTATAATGTGATTTTGTCAATTACTGATTGAGGCAAACGGAAAAAAGAAGATGCCAACAACAAGGGTGGCCGCGGGATTTGTCTATTTAACTGATTCAGCAGGCTTTCAAAAAATCCCCTTTATTAATTATTTTTCCTCTTCTCCGGCACGCGCAAGCGTTATGCTGAAAGTGGCTCCCATTCCCTTTGAACTGGTTACCGATATATCCCCCCCATGGTCCTTGATAATCTTGTGGGCAAAGGCAAGCCCCAGCCCCGACCCCTTTTCCTTTGTCGTATAAAATGGAGAAAATATCTTTGAAAGCCGTTCACTATGAATCCCCTCACCATCATCTCTAACCTCC
Source organism: Candidatus Latescibacterota bacterium (assembly GCA_030621255.1). Taxonomy (GTDB): domain Bacteria; phylum Krumholzibacteriota; class Krumholzibacteriia; order Krumholzibacteriales; family WJIX01; genus JAGHBT01. Next base: position 3,069 of record JAUXHZ010000192.1, on the reverse strand, counting down.
ACAAATATCTTCTTCTCATCCTGCCATGTGCTGATTTGTACATTTCCATTTTCGTCCACAGCTTCTATTGAATTCTGAATAATGTTAAGCATGACCTCGTGGATTTTTACTTCATCAAATTTGCATTTTGAAATATCAGGGTCAAGATTCTTCTTAAGGTTTATCTTCCTATCTTCTATATCAGAACTTAAAAGCTGGCAGGTGTCATAAATAACCTGGTTAATATTTCCTTCTTCCAACCTTACTTCATCAACACTTGACTGAAGATTTGCAAGATATTTTTCGAGCCTCAGCGATTCCTTCATTATAACTTCCACTTTTTCCCTGTCTCTGTCAGTAAGATCACTTGATTTCCATAGATTTCTCGCAAATCCCCCTACAGCAACAAGAGGGTTTTTAATCTCATGAAGAACAGAAGATGTCATCTCTCCTGAAATGGCAAGCCTCTCAGCTTTCATCATACGTTCATCATTTGATTTCAATATTCTATATGAGTCTTTAAGCCTCTTAATGTTTGTTCTGAGAGATTCCTTTAACTGAGCAACTCTAAGCGATGTTGTAGCGTGACTTACAACCATTTCCAATAGATGCGCATCCTCAGGTGTGATCTCCCTGCCCGAATATATATTATCGACTATAATAAGCCCGAGCCTCTCATCTTCGGTAGCAATAGGGCAGAAACAAAACTTCTTAAGCCCAAGTTCCTGTGCGATCTTTTTGTCCCCTTTAGTTTTAAGATCGTTTGCATCTACAAAACGAACCTCTGATATACCCTTTAAAATAATGCTGTCAGTATCTTTAAGATCGAGAGAAAGTCCTGTTACAAGATGCGAAATAGGGCTGTTCTTGATATATGCCAATTTCTGGCCCTTTCTAACCAGCTTGTCAATCGATATATCCTTTTCTTTTTCGAGCACCTTCCAGAGATTACCCGCTTCCTCAGGGGTTGAAGGCCCAAGGGCATATCTCCCCCTCAGAAGATCGCGGTCATTTTCCTTTAGGAATACAAAAGCTCTGTTATACGCCAATCCTTCATTCGCGGTAATTACTGTCAGAATTGTCAGAATAATATCTTCTTCCCTGTCGAGCCCCGCGATGATCCTGCTCACCTCGCCAAGGAGATTCATAAGCTTACTGCGCCTGATAACCTCCATATATAGATTTTCAACCTTTTTGGAATACTTTGATGATCTAACCAGGGCATCCTCGAGTGTTTCAAGAAGCGTTATATCCGCCCATCTTCTGCCTTTCATCCTCTTCTTGAGCCCCTTAAAGAAGGAACAGGTAAAACAGCATCTGATAAGTTTTTCTTCTATTCTACCAAATACTTTTTCACGGCATCGGTGCCCGGTAATTTCCCAGCATGCCACCATATTCTGCCCATAAGCGGGACAATCCTTTTCCTTACAGTCAAAATATTCCCAGCAAGTTCCGAGTTCGCCGTCTTCAATATTATTTTCTGATGATCTCATAATTTGAAATTAGCATACTATAGGAATTTCCGCAATTGAGAATTTATACTCGAGTCGGTGCGGCAGCAGCTTCACTGATTAATGTTTTCCGCGTATTTTACACAAAACAAGTATCGAGCGGAAAATTGTCCCCGGGAAAGCCGGACGGCAAAATCATTTCAAAATAGCCGCCCGCTTCAATCCCGGATTATTACCTGTAAATTGACTTAATCTTTCCCCAGCTTGTTTCTTCCGTACCGGTAATGTAGGTATTAACAGAACCTGGGGTTGGAACACAACCATTCCCACTTACGGGAGTGCATTCCGGACATGGATTGTAGGCATCAAAAAGCTCCCAACCAGCTGCCCCTTCGGGCTCTCTGCCCATCGAGCGGTCATCCTCCGCCGCACTGTCCTGATAATCGACAGAATCGATCAAAAGAGTATCACCACCCGACACCCTGAACAAAGACACTTTATCTCCGGAATTATTCAGGCTCAGGCCATATATGGGAAACCCGTTTGCTTCCTCCCATATTCTCGAATCGCTTCCGAAAATTACCCGGACTTCGCCCGATTGAAGCATGCCGGTAAATTGATACCGCCACAGTGTTTCTTCATTACCGTCGCAGAGGAGATACCCGGAAAGATCCACAGCACTGTCACCGGTATTTATGATCTCGACCCATTCGTCGTTTCGGTAATTATATTCACCGTCGCCGTCCCAGTCCCTCGCCGGATCTGCCATAAATTCATTCAGCAACACCTCGGCAGAACAAGGCGTGGAAGAAACTATTGTAATTGAAATGAAGATTGACAAGAAAATAAAAAGCGCTTTCTTCATCATCTTCCTCCCTTCACACTACACCCAAAAAAGCACCTTACTTCAAGAGCTCTGCCGCACAGACTCAAGTACAAATTCACTATAGCACCGGAAGGAATTCTGTTCCAGCAAAATCTTTAAAAAAATCTGCGTTAATTTAAACAACCGTTTGCGGGAAGGGAAAGATGACTTCATCCTTGTGCTGAGATGCTTTCCCGTTTCTCTCCCCCTCCCTCCCTTCCAGCGCCGGTTAAATTATTCTCTACTCAGCCAATTCCTTTTTCTCAAGATGTGCAGCCAATAGCAGTGCAAGCCCGAGGAAAGTGGGCACAAGCCCCCAGACACCATGCATAATACCGGCGGCGCCCCATATTCCAAGAACAACACCTATCCCGATAAATGCAAAAATAAACCCCCACATTCTTATCGTGAAATATCTCGGCCTTTTCCTTTTTTCAGGTTCTTTGGGAAGTTCAATCCCCTTTTCCATCGCGAGAATTGTTTCCTTGTGCTTTAATTCCTTCTCGCGCATTCCCAGAATAATCGCGGTAATTATGATTGCTACTGTACCGATAACTGCGCTAATCGGAATCAGTATAGCTAACATTTCAGCTCCTACATTAAACATTTCATCCTCCTTTTCGTACTCGCCCGTGAAGTTCCAATTCATCATATTTGACAAAGTAATCACCATTTTTGTTTCAACTTTTGTGCTTTTTTTTAAAATATGTTTCAAAAAGGGAAATTATCCGCGATAATAAAAAAAACAGAGTTTTCTGAAACATATCACACCCT
>JAUXHZ010000077.1 GCA_030621255.1 Candidatus Latescibacterota bacterium | reverse complement strand
ATTTGAATTTTCAAGAAGGTCTCTTGATTTCTGAAGAGCTGACATAAATTTATGAATATTTTCCGCCTTAATAACCTTCCTCTTCATCCCTTCCTTCAATCCAGGATGCAGATTTAATTTTTTCAACTCTTTATATTGATATTCAAGAAAATCCTTCTTTTCCCTGTTTCTATTTTCCTCTTCTTTCAATTTCATCAACTCTTTATAAGATATCCTGAATTCATTTACCTTTTCCTCACAATTTTTTAGCAGGCGATCATAATCCCCTCTGTTATCGAAATAATCAATATGTGAATCGGGATTTAGAAGTTCTTGCTGTTTATGCTGGCCATGAAGCTCGAAAAGCTTTCCTGTTATCCTTTTTGCTGTTGAATTCGCCGATAGCATACCATTAATCCAGATGCGATTTTTTCCCTTAGCGCTAATTTGGCGCCTTATCAGAAGAAATTCATCATCGCTGTCCATACCAAGACGGTCCTTCATCGGCCAGTCTTTTGGAATCTTAAAAGTTCCTTCCACCATTAAATCTCCGGTTCCTTTTCTAATCAAAGTTTTACTCGCTCTGCATCCTGACAGCAAGGAAACAGCAGTTAATATCATCGATTTTCCGGCACCTGTTGACCCTGTTAATACATTCAATCCATCACTTAGTTTCAGGACCGTATCTTCAACAACAGCCAGATTCTTAATTCTTAATTCACAAATCATTTTAAATATTATAAAGCTTAACGCTTTCTTAAAACCCCTCCCCATTTTAACTTTCTCCGAACCAAACCGTAGAAATTATAGTTTTCAGTCACAATCAATTTTGTAACTTTTTTACTTCGGCAAAAGGCCAGTTTTTCACCTACCTGGACTTCACGAGTCTCCTGCCCGTCAATTGTGATAAGAGTTTTTTCGGCGGATTCGATAACTTTCACATTGAAAGACTCTTCACCACTAATAACAACCGGTCTTACCGAAAGTGAATGCGGGCATAGAGGTGTTATTACGAAAGCCTCCATTCCAACCGGGGTAATGATCGGCCCTCCCGCTGCCAGAGAATATGCCGTCGAGCCTGTCGGAGTAGATACAATAACCCCGTCTGACAAATATTCTCCAAGGAGAGTCCCGCCAATACTGATTTTTATATGTAGCACACGGGATAATCCGACACCGTGGATAACAACATCATTTAGTGCCGTAACCTTATCTTCGCGTCCGTTTTTTTTATGTTTTACTTCAAGCCGCATTCTTTTCTGTATGTCGTATCTTCCCTCAAAAAGGGCATTAAGTGCTCTTTTAAGATTATCCTCAGCAAGAAATCCCAGACTCCGAATTTTTATTCCAAGAAGCGGAATTTCATCTTCCTCAATCATTCTGGCAGCCGTCAGAATAGTGCCGTCACCACCAAAAGCAACAACTGCGTCACAACCCTTGAACGATTCTGAATATTTTATCTTATCCTTGCCTGGCAACTCTGAAATTTCTTTGGTTCCAACAAGTTCAACCTGATCCGGTAAAATCTCTATTGCCTCCGAAATAATGGAATTAATTGCTTTTTTCTTCATATTAGCAATAATTCCCAATTTCTTAATTTTCATTTCTTCTATCCTCCCAGGTAAAACTTCTAGCTTTTTTTTAAAGATAATTTTACGGTAGCCGCCACACCTTCCGGGGTTAAATTAATATCGGCAAGTAATTCATCTCTTTTTCCATGAGGGACAAAATTATCCGGTATCCCGATTCTTCTATGAAAATTCTTCAATCCGTATTCAGATAATACTTCAGATACAGCGTCTCCAAAGCCTCCTGCAACAGTATTTTCCTCAATTGTGAAGATCGGGGCACCTCCTTCACAACATTCAGCAATCAAATTCTTGTCAATCGGCTTAACAAATCTCGCGTTTGCTACGGCCGTATCGACACCATTCCCAAGGAGAAGATCACTTGCTTTTATTGCGACATCAACCATGCTTCCAACCGCCAGGATTGAAGCGTCCCTTCCCTTTTTTATTAAAACTCCTTTTCCAAATTCCAGTGCTTTCTTTTTCTCAACAAACTCAATACCCCTAACCCTTCCTCTGGGAAAACGGAGCGCTGAAGGCCCATCTTTAAGATTATACAAATTGTAAATCATCCTTCCCATTTCTTCTTCATCTGAAGAAGCCATAAGCACAATTCCTGGAATCATCCGCAGAAAGCTAATGTCAAAATTGCCGTGATGGGTCGGGCCATCCTCACCCACAATTCCAGCTCTATCCAATAAGAACCGTACCGGCAATTTCTGCAAAGCGACATCATGAATTATTTGATCAAGGCTTCTTTGAAGAAATGTGGAATATATATCAACAAAAGGTTTAAATCCTTCTCTAGCCAGGCCGGCAGCAAATGTAACCGCGTGCTGTTCACATATGCCGACATCAAAGAACCTGTCAGGAAACTCTTCAGCGAAATTTACGAGTCCCGTACCATGTTTCATGGCAGCGGTAATTACTACTACTTTTTCATCCTCTCTGGCAATATCTATAATAGTATCTCCAAAAATATCACTGTACTTCTTCTTTTTTGATTTTGCTTTCGATCCACCGGTTGTCTTATAAAATTCTCCTACGCCGTGAAACTTCTCCGCGTTTTCCTCAGCGTATGAATAACCTTTTCCTTTTTTTGTAACGGCATGTATGAAAATGGGGCCCTTTATATTTTTTATCTTTGAAAATGTATTTACCAATTGACCTATATCATGACCATCAATGGGGCCGAAATAATTAAACCCCAGATCTTCAAAAAGCATATTCGGCACAACAAGATTCTTTATACTTTCCTTTATCTTCCTTGCAATTTTCTGGGCTTTTTCACCCAAATTTGGAATCTTGCCCATAAGTTCCCAAACATCCTTATGAATCTGAAGATACAGCTGCCCGGTTGTAATTTTTGTCAAATATTTCGCCAGAGCTCCGACATTCCTCGATATAGACATTTCATTATCATTTAATACAATAACAAACTTATCTTTCCCCATATGTCCCGTTTGGTTGATTCCCTCTAAGGCTAACCCGGACGATATTGCTCCGTCACCAACAACACTTATTACAAAATTCTCATCCCCCTTGATATCCCTGGCCACAGCAAAACCAAGCGCGGCTGATATAGCAGTACCCGCATGGCCAACTCCGAATGTATCGTATTCACTTTCAAAGATATTCGGAAATCCGCTTATTCCTTTATACTCACGCAGCTTCTTGAAGGCTTCCTTCCGTCCAGTGATTATTTTGTGTGCGTAGGATTGATGACCAACGTCCCAGAGAATCTTATCTTTTGGAGCATCGAATACATAATGCAGAGCTATGATGATTTCCACACATCCCAGGCTCGAAGCAAGATGACCGCCTCTCTTCGATACTATTTCAATTATATACTTTCTTATCTCATCACATAATTTTTCCAATTCAGGTATTGAATATTTTTTTATATCTAAAGGACTGTTAATATTCTCCAGCATGAATAAATTAGCCTCCTGTGTTAATAAATCAAAAGATATGTAATCAATACGCCCAACATGGCTCCTGCTGCTATATCAAATATCCGTATTTGCAGGACTTTTCTTGCTTTCCCTTCTCTAACGTTCCTAAATTCATTCACGTTCGCAATAATTAAATTTATCAGATTTGTCTGTTTCTCTTTTTCTCTTTTTAATCTAATTGTATCGTGCATAATTATCATACTATAGGCAATTACCACAGAAAACAGTAAAGTGGAATAACCGTACTTAATTCCTATACTCATCGACAGCGAACTAAATACGGCTGAATGCAAATTCGGCATACCATTCGCATTTAATATCCTGCCGTAATCAATCTTCATGTTTACTAAAGAATAAACAAAAACTTTAAGAATTTGAACCAGTAAACCAACCAATATCGGGACTAGGAAGCTGTACTTGTAAAGTAGCGTTTTTATCATGTCACCGAATCCGTTTCAAAATCCGATTAAAAAGAAATTCCAGTTTAAATGTATCGGGATAATTTTTGAGCCCGTCAAGTGCTTCTTGAACAAGTTTCCCCGCCTTTTTTCTCGAACCTTCAATTCCATAAACCGCGGGATAGGTCACTTTTCCTTTTTGCGCGTCTTTCCTCAAAGCCTTGCCGACAATTTCGGCATCTCCTTCAAGATCAATCAAATCATCAACTATTTGAAAGGCCAAACCGATCTTTTTCCCTATTCGGTACATATTCTTCCTGTCTTCACCTTCTCCCTTCGATAGAAGGGCTCCTATTGAAAGTGAAGCGGCAATTAATTCAGCAGTTTTGTTGGAATGAATAAATTCAACTTTTTCGCGTGAAAGATAAGATCCTTCACTCTCAATATCAGCGACCTGCCCACCTACAAGATGACAAGAACCTGCAGATCGGGAAAGGATCCTTGCCGCCCGAATGGTATTTTCATAAGGCGCTTCCTCACACCCGACCAGTGTTTCAAAAGCAAGAGCCTGAAGGGCATCGCCTGCAAGAATAGCTATAGCCGGTCCGTATTTAATATGACACGAAGGTTTGCCGCGTCTAATATCATCATCATCCAGGCTCGGCAAATCATCATGAATTAAGGTATATGTGTGCAATAATTCGATCGCACACGCCGCTTTCAATGCTGAAGCTGGATATCTTTGCCCATTTACTTCATGTGACCAGAGGCATAAAAGCCCTCTGATTCTTTTGCCTCCACAAAGGACCGAGTGACGCATTGCTCTATGAAGAGAAATTGGTTTTTTGCTCTCTGATGGTAAAATGCTGTTTAGTTTCTCGTTGATCCTCTTTGCATCACGCCTCAGTGCATATTCAGGATCTGGTCTATTCATCAGTCACATCTTTTTTCGAATTATCTGAATCAGGCTTTGAAAGCTGTTTGATTTTCCGATCGGCTTGATCAAGAATATTTCTACATTTCTTGCCTATCTTAATTCCTTCTTCGTACAGCCTTATACTATCTTCAAGAGGTATACTCTCGTCCTCAAGTTTTCGTACTATATCTTCCAGCCTTTCCATAGAACTTTCAAAATTCAACGGTTTTTTAGCCATTTACTCTCTCCTCTTTTTCCTTTAACTTCACACTCAATTCCCCCCCTGTAAAAATGGACCAAAATATTTTCTCCCTCATTAACAGCTGTTACACTTTTTACAATTTCAGCGCTATCCCTTTTAGTGCATATGGCATATCCCCGCTTCAACACCTTCCCCGGGTTAAGAGTTTTCAGGGCTCGAATCTTACCGTCAAGTTCCTTTATAGAATAATTCAGTCCCCTTTCAGTATTAGCTCTTATAAGATACAAAAAATTCTTCAGAGTCTCCAACGAAGTCTTTACAAAAACTTTAGGATTCCGGGCAAAGAGTTCTTCAGCAAGATCGCCCAGCCTTTTCCTGAAATACCCTTGTTTTTTATCTATAGATCTTTCAATCGATTGAATACCTTTAGATATATCGTCTGTTTTTTCTCTCCTATGCCACGGCCACCATTGCGCTAATCTCTCGATTTTATCATCGAGCATCAACCCCGATCGTTCAAGTTTATAAATCACTGCCGGAAAAACATTGCTGCTCAAAAGATACTCTACCAGCTGAATTCTCCTTCGTGATTCCCGCAGACAGCCCTTCCTAAGCTGCTTCATCCGCACATCAAGATTATTCGCCACATCCTGAATGGAGGGAGCAGAAAGCTCAGCTGCGGCTGTTGGTGTTGCTGCTCGCAAATCGGAAACATAATCAACTACAGTCGTGTCTGTTTCATGTCCAATTCCGGTAATCACAGGATATTTTGAATTCGCTACAGCTCTTGCCACTCTTTCAGTATTAAATGTCCATAAATCCTCAATACTTCCACCTCCCCTTGCCAATATAACCAGATCTATCTTGTCCATATCATTTATTTTATCAAACGCTTCCGACACAGATTCAACAGCTCCTGATCCTTGAACATCGGCATGAATATGAATAAGTTCGGCTACAGGCCATCTTCTTTCCAGAGTATTAGTAATATCTCTTATCACGGAACCAGAAGCTGAAGTAATAACCGCTATCCTTTCCGGATACTC
>JAUXHZ010000150.1 GCA_030621255.1 Candidatus Latescibacterota bacterium | reverse complement strand
TTTCAATAAAAATGGAAAGAAAAACATTCTACATTACGGCGGCGATTGATTATGTAAACCAGAAACCCCATTTGGGGACCGCCTATGAAAAAATAGGCGCTGACGTAATAGCCCGATATAAACGTATGAATGGGTTTGATACATTCTTTCTCATGGGAAATGATGAACACAGCGCGAATGTTGCGAATGAAGCAAAAAAGAAAGGGCTCAACACACTGGATTATTGCCGGGGGATGTCCGGGGAATTCAAAAGAGTGTGGGAAGGGCTGAATATTTCTTTTGATGATTTTATCCATACAACAGAAGAAAGGCATGTTGAAAGTGTAAAGAAGCTTTTCGAAAAAATCGATGATGGAGGATATATTTATAAGGGCAAATATATCGGGTTTTATTGTGAGTCATGCGAAGAATTTATCAGCGAAAAGGATCTGGTTGACGGCCTCTGCCCGAAGCATAAGCAGAAACCAAAAGAGATTGACGAGGAAAACTACTTTTTTGCCCTTTCGAAGTTTGAAAAACCCCTTCTTGAGCATATTGAAAAGAATCCTGAATTTATAAGGCCGAGGAAAAGATATAATGAAATAGCCAATGTTATAAAAAGCGGATTGGAGGATATTTCTATTTCAAGAATAGGAAAAAGTTGGGGGATCCCGCTGCCCAAGGACAAAGAGCATGTAATTTATGTTTGGTTTGACGCTTTGACAAGTTATATATCCGCCCTCGGTTATGGAGGAGACGGAAAACTGTACGGAAAATATTGGCCGGCGGATCTTCATGTAATAGGAAAGGATATAACAAGATTCCATTGCATAATCTGGCCCGCGATGCTGATGGCTGCCGGAGTGCCTCTTCCGAAAAGTGTCTTTGCTCATGGGTTCCTTTCCCTTTCCGGGGAAAAAATGAGCAAAACGAGAGGGAATGTCCTCGACCCGGAGAAGATTGAAGAAAAGTTCGGAGCCGATGGATTGAGATACCTGCTGCTAAAGGAAGTGCCATTTGATAAGGATGGAGATATTTCAAGTGAAATGCTCGTAAATCGTTATAATGCAGAACTGGCCAATGAATTGGGGAATCTTTTCAGCAGAACGGCATCGATGATAGTGAAGTATCTGGACGGGAATGTTGAGAATGGCCCATTCGGGCCTGAATCCGCACTTTATAATCCGCTTGTTGAGGCTCTTTCGGAGTATAAAAAGTATATGGACGAAATGTATTTCTCGAGAGCGCTTGACTCTTACTGGCGTGTAATCCAGAGGGCGAATCGATTTATTGAGGAAGAAAAACCCTGGGAATTGGCTAAGGATGAAAGCGGAGGGGAAAGACTGCAGGAAATTTTCCGGCAGCTGCTCGCCGTGCTTAGGACATCCGGGGTGGTTCTTTTGCCCTTCATGCCCCGGAAGATGGGATTAATGCTTGAAGAGTTGGGCGGAAAAAATATCACATTGGACTCCCTGCCGCCGGAAGAATCCGGAATAGAGGGGTTGACCAAGCCGGTCCCCCTTTTCCCGAGAATCGAAAAGGATGCCTGAAACAGGAGTCAGGACTAACGATATATGCTTGTTGACTCACATGTACATCTTGATATGCGCCAGTTCGCGAAAGATCGCGGAGATGTGATAAAACGTGCTCTGTCAGCCGGAGTAGAGGAAATGCTCGGCATCGGGTATGATCCGCGATCGATTGATGAAACGATCAATCTCAGCGAAGAATATGAGCAATTATACGCCGCTGTCGGGATTCATCCGCATGACGCGGAAAAGTGGAATGATGATCTTGAAGAAAAGATAAAGAAAGCCCTTTTTAGAAAAAAAGTGCTTGCTGTAGGGGAAATAGGACTTGATTACTACAGGGATCTTTCGCCTCGTCATATTCAGCGGGAAATATTTAAAAAGCAGATCGCGATAGCAGTCTACTTTGGCAAACCTATTATTGTACATTGCAGAGAATCCTTCGGCGATGTAATAGAGATTCTGAAACAGGAAGGGGCGGAAGAAGTTGGAGGGATATTTCACGCCTTTCAGGGTGGGGTTGAAGAGGCGGAGAAAATTTTTGACCTTGGTTTTCTTGTCGGAATAGGCGGCACGGTAACATACAAGAATTCGCGTCTTCCCGAGACGGTTGAGCGTCTTCCATCGAGCAGTTTTGTTCTGGAGACAGATTGTCCTTACCTTACCCCGGTTCCTTACAGAGGAAAAAGAAATGAACCTTCGTATGTAAAACTTGTCGGAGAAAAGGTGGCGAAAATCAAGGGTGTAACGCTGGACGATATCGAAAGAGCGACAGAGGCGAATTACAGAAGACTCCTTCACGCAGAGAAAAGGCCGCCGGCAAGTATCAGCTATGTTATAAAGAACAACCTTTATATTAATGCAACGAATTTCTGCACTAATGATTGCCGGTTTTGCCCGCGTAGAAAAAGGGATCGGGAACTCTATGGGTATAACCTGAACCTGCTTGTTGAGCCGGAGATTGACGAGATAATTGTGAGCGCTCAGGGTTTGCTTGAGAATAGGGATTTCGATGAGATAGTATTTTGCGGCTACGGTGAACCTACAGTGAGACTTGATGTTATATTGGAGGTAGCCAAGGCCCTAAAGAAGTACGGGATAGCCTTGAGGCTCAATACCAACGGGCAGGGCAACATGATTAATCGGCGTGACATTGTTCCCCGGCTTGAAAAATATTTTAACACGGTTTCGGTAAGTTTGAATTCCTTTAGCAGAGATAGTTATCTTGATCTCTGCCGACCTGATGCCGGCGCGAAAGCTTATGATTCTGTTCTCGATTTTCTCGGCAGAGCGGCTGGATCAAAGATGAAATGTATTGCCACGGCAGTCGATTTCCCCGGGCTTGATATGAATAAATGCCGGGAGGCGGCAGAAGGTATTCCGGGCGTAGAATTTTACGTAAGAAGATACCAGATCGATCCGCCGCAAATCCCCCGCGCGTGATAATCTTTGAGGAAAATCGGAAAAGACAACATTTCTGTTATGCCGTATTTTGATTATGGTAGTATATTAGTATGAAGAAGGAGGAACAGTTTTTGGCAGACAATATGCACCGGAGAGCAAAAAAGAGCCTGGGGCAGAATTATCTTGTCACTGATGCTGTAGCGGAGAGAATAGTTGAGGCGCTTTCTCCGGAGCAGGGAGAATTAATATTCGAAATAGGCCCGGGAAGGGGAGCGCTGACTTCACATCTTTCCGCGAGCGGGGCGGATGTCGTAGCCTTTGAAATTGATAAAGTGCTCGCTGAAGAGCTAAAGAGGGAGTTCAGGGATAACGGCAATATTGAAATAGTGAGAGAAGATATCCTTAAAATAGATTTTGATAGGGAAGCGGAGAAAAGGGGAAAGAAAAAGTATAAAATAATCGGAAACATTCCATATATGCTGAGCAGTACTATTCTTCTTGGAATCCCCGGGTGGGATGGCAGTACGCGGACTGTAATAATGGTTCAGAAAGAAGTGGCGGAGCGGATTGTTACTCCGGTGGGTGAGAGAAACTGCGGGTTGCTGACAGTCTTTTTGCAGAGTTATTTGAATGTCGAGAAAGTGCTGAAGGTTGTTGCCGGCTCATTCTGCCCGCGCCCGGGTGTTGACAGCGCAGTTTTAAGATTTATCCCTTTCCGGAAAGAGGGCGCTCCGGCGGATAGGATGTTATATTTCGCTTTTTTAAAGAAGGCTTTTTCGATGCGGAGAAAAAAACTCAGAAATGTCCTTTTTAGAGAGGACACTGCCGCGAAGAGAGAAGGGGCGGAAAGGCTTGAAATTCTATCCGGCGTCGATATGAGCAAGAGAGCGGAAAATTTAAAGTTGGACGATTGGTTCAATCTTTTTTCTTCGTATGTGGAGATGGGATGAAATCAATTAAAGGGATATCGGGAATTATAATTTTAATATTACTGGCCTGCAGCGGGGCGGTTGCAGAAGCGCGGAGTGATAGTACGAATGCAGATGAAAAACACGCAGAGAGTGACACATTAACCGCGCCGGAATCATCCGACACTGTCAAGGTTCGGCTGCTCACGCCGAAATGGAGTGTTAATTCCAGCGCGGGGATGTCGGCGATAAATCTGAGCAGCGGCATGAATATGGTGATG
>JAUXHZ010000257.1 GCA_030621255.1 Candidatus Latescibacterota bacterium | reverse complement strand
AGCAAGTATTTTCTCAGAAGAAAGGAAAAATCATAATGGCCCATTTTTTCTTCGAAATCCTCATGAGCATTTTTGTATATGATGATGTTGGTCAGGGAATACGAAAACATCAATTCAGCGCCGATAGATCCATCAAAAAATATTCGTCCGATTGAAACGGGCAGAACGTATTCGAGCTCCGGCATTTGGTTGCCTTGCGTCTCAAGTTCTTTGGAAAGAGATTCCATAAGAGGCTTTCCGGCGCCGAGCCCCGTACGCAAATAGACGCCTGTGTCCTGGGCAAAGCTTACGGCGGCGGAAGCAAAAAGGATGATGGAAATAAGAACGAATATCAAAACATTTTTTTTATACATCAATCGTCCCTTTGTGAATATGTGATTTTGTCAAGAGCTTCAGAGTATATATCAAAATCTTTCATGGAAAAGAGTATAAATCTTACTTCAACGAGAGAGCTTTTTTTTATTTCAGCGGCAATAGCAGTAAGGGCGATGTATGCGGCTTTATCAGTCGGAAAACGGTAAGCCCCCGTACTGATGGAGGGGAACGCTATTGAACGGCAGTTGAGCTCATTGGCAATTCGCAGGCAGTTGAAATAGCAGGAGGCGAGAAGTTCGGGTTCTTTCCTTTTTCCACCGTTCCATACGGGGCCGACAGTGTGAATAACGTATTTTGCCTGCAGGGCGCCGGCAGTTGTGATTACCGCTTCGCCGGTAGGGCACCCTCCTTTAACCTCTCGAATTTTATCGCATTCCGCCATGATTTCGGGGCCGCCCGTTCTATGGATAGCGCCGTCCACACCGCCGCCGCCCAAAAGCCGCGAATTGGCCGCGTTTACTATTGCGTCAACTTTCTCTTTTGTAATATCGCCGAGAATGATTCTGAGAACACTATTATTAAAACTGCATTCCTTCATAATTGTCTTTCAGCCTATTGGGTGGAAAGGAAATAAATCCCTATATATTTTTTTCAATCCATTCCCTGAGCTGATTAAGCGGAGTCAATTTCGTAAGTGACTCAACAGGGTTCCCTTCTTTGAAAACAACAATTGCGGGAACTCCTGTTATTTTTAATTTCTGCGGAGTGTATGGATTATCCCGGACATTCATCTTATAAAAACTTGCTTTTTTCATGTAATCCGGGCCAATTTCGTTTAGAAGGCCGCTCATAACTTGGGATGAAGCATTACAGAGAGAATAAAAATGGACGAAACAGGGTTTGTCATTTTCTGCTATTACGGCGTCAAATGAATTGTCACTTAATTTTTCAGGTTCCCCCGGCTTAATTTCAAGGCCGAATAGTCTTTTTATAAAACCCATAATATTTTTCCTTTGCTGTGTTAGGCACGAACAGTCATTACTAAGGAATATAACATGCAGGGCGGGTCGATTTCCAGAAAAGATGAAAAAGAGATTGATAGTGATTTATAGCTGCCGTGGGATCAGATAACTATTTTGCCGGATTTCTTCATTAGATCCGGGATGGGAAGTTCATAGGGGCATTTTTCGAGGCATTCTCCGCATGCTATGCAGTCGTCATATTTTTTGCCAAGGGTTTTCAATCTTGAAAGGGCCCACTCTTTTAACCCGTAGCGGCTGTAGTAGGCTTCTATAAGAAGCAGAAAAGGTATGTTGAGGCCCTCCGGGCAAGGCGTGCAGTAGCCGCAGCGGCGGCAGAACTTGCCTCCCCAGAGTTCTTTTTCCTCTTCCAATTTTACAAGCTCTTCATCGGTGATTTTTTGGGGGGTTTCGCCGGCCAGCGCGTTTTCGTCTACTTCTTCTATCGAATCCATCCCCGGGATGGAAACGTCCACACCTCTTGAAAGGGTAAATCTTATGGAAGCAGACACATTTCTTATAGCGCCTCCGGCAACCGGCTTCATGCCGATAATACCGATCCCCATATCTTTTGCTGCCGGAATTACATCTTGTTCTCATTCATCCTCTATCGGATTAAATGGAAATTGTACGGTGTCAAAGAGTCCGGTTTTTACGGCTTTCAGAAGAACGGGCCGGGAATGCCCTGTTATGCCGATCCAGCGAATTTTCCCGGCTTGACGGGCTTTAACAAGAGCCTCAAGAGCCCCGCGGGGGCCAATGATCCTCTCCAGGATTTTTTCAGTTGCGACAGAGTGCAGTTGATAAAGATCGATGGTTTCGGTTTGAAGGTTGCGAAGGCTTGTTTCAAGCTCGAGTGTCATACCCCTGAAATCACGTGACATAGCTTTACTTACAAGGTAGACTTTTTCCCTGTGTGTTTTAAACGCCCGTCCTATTTTTTTCTCGCTATCGGTGTAGCCGCGCGCGCTATCAAAAAAATTAATCCCTCTTTCGACAGCGTGAAGCAACACTCTTTCCGCGTCCTTAAAAGAAAGTTTTTGGATGGGTATGCCGCCGAAACCAACGGGGCATGCCATAATGTCCGTATTTCCAAGCTGACTCGGTTTCATGTCAGGATAGTATAATATTCAAGGGGGAATGTACAAGGTTTAAAAAGTGAGCGAAATATTAATAAGAGCTCGATTCAAATTGAATGCCGGAGAGGGGATTGGGGCACAATTACGATGACGAGGGGATTCCGGTAAAATAGAGAAAAGTTTCCAATAGTGTACACACGGTTAACGCATGAGGCAAATATATTTACACTATCCCGCCCGGCGTTAAAAATTTTAACAGATGGAGTTAATTGTTCTGCACGGGAAAGGTTCTCAAGTTCTAGTAAATGAGAGTTTCAATAAATATGTCCGGTGTGGGTTAACGTCTTTGTTTGTTGGGAGTAAGCAGGT
>JAUXHZ010000206.1 GCA_030621255.1 Candidatus Latescibacterota bacterium | reverse complement strand
AATTAAGCATCCCTTCCAGAATATGAGGTGAATCCATCTTTGTATATGTTTTCCTCGTAACTTCACTCTGAATAAGTCCCCAGAAAGGAACTTCCCCGGAGGTCCAGAGCAGGTTCTTTTCCTCTTCAAATCTGGTGGCCTCATTCCCCCCAAGATTTATCTTTCTTTCCCATTTCCTGGAAAATTCCTTGAGTTCACACCTGAATTCCCCCGCTGGAGTCTTCAGCCTCCCGGGAGGCAATTGCTTCTTTCGAAATTCTTCAGAATGAATAAATAATTTGTCCAGCTCAAAATCCTTTATCTCTTTCTCTGTAGCTTCTCTAAAAGGACTTTCGCCTTCTTTTATTATCACTTTTTCCAATACAGAATAGATGTTATTCAGAGAGCCCGGGGTCGATCCGTCATCTGACATCATAACCCTGATAACAATCATTTCACGGGGGTTTTGAGGCCATGGGGAAGAAATTATTTCAAGAACTATTTTGTCCTCGAGCGAATCAAGAACAGAGAAAGTTACCATCGATGTATCTTTTACTTCGTACACTTCTGAAATAATAAGGTACTCGACTCTGGCCCCGGATCCAAAGTTAATTTCTTCAAAAGATATTCCCGGGATTAGAAAATCAGCGTTAGCCGCCCTTGCCCCCAAAGGAATAAAAAAACTAAAGAGAAAAAGCATTATTATCATAATCGATATTACACTCTTATTCTTCATGGTTGAATATCGCCTCAGGCCGGTTATATTAAAGTACCTTCTCACTCACAATCACCTTTATAATTTAAAGAATCGGGTTTCATATAACATAGAACACGCATTAAATATTTTTCATAATCAAAATCCGGGCTTCTGATCGAATTGTGGCACATTCCGCATGCATTTTCTGCCATTTTTACGTATTCCCCGTCACGTGAATGATTTGCACCCTGCCCATGGCATGCCTCGCATGTAACCCCTCTAAGATTTATCCCGCTTCCCCGGGCCTCACTGGATCCAAACCCCGAATACATTTCATATCCGGTTGTATGACATTTAAGGCATTCCTCTTTGTCTTTTAGATTTTTTATCCTTTCAAAAGCACGGGAATGAGGAGATGATACAAATTTTGACGTAATATCACTGTGGCACCTGGCACAGATATCAACACCCAGAAACCTTTTTCTTAATCTCCCATCTTTATCATGAGAAACAATTTTCTTCATTCTGACTTCACGAAGCCTTTCACCCTCTATCTCCATATATTCGCGTAAATATTGTACAAACCGCTGATCTTTCTCGGAAGATTTCTCCAAATGAATAAGTGTTGAATTGGAAATGGCATATTCTGAAGGGCCTATGGGTTCAATAACAACCTTTCCAATAACTCTCCCATTGTCACCGGCGAACAAAACCGGAATACCCAAATCATCAAAGATTTTTATTGATCTGTCGATACAATCGTCAGATGTTTTTGTATCCGACTCCGCGTGACCACGAATAATTAAATCAACACCATCAATAGATGGCACAATCCTTTTCAGTTTTTCTCTTCCCATATGAGCAATTAGAATAATAATATCACAATTCTTCTCTTTAAGTTCTTTCAGAACAACCTCGCTCCGGTTAACTGGAGATCTGAGTTCTAAATCTGATCCTTGAGGAAGGGGTTCATCCAGCAAAGCAAAAATACAAACTTTGTTGCCATGAACCTCCTTAATCATATAGGGAGGAAAAACACACTCGTCGTTACTATAAAGATTGGAACAAATCACGGGTAATCCTTTTTCTATCCCTTCACGTATAGCCCTAAGCTGATAACCAAGCTCATGCTCGCCTACGGCAACAACGCAATATCCCATCTTTATCATCATATCAGCAAGAAAGCGCCCCCTGTACATTGCCAAAATGCCGCTTTCAGCATAGAAATCGCCGGCAGACAACAGCAAGACAGAATTGTCTTTCTCAAATTCTTTATTTATAGCAGCAGCCCTCCGGGCTACACCGCCATTAACGGCATCCCCTCAACCAAAGGCCCTAATTCTACCGTTTACATCGCTGGTAAAAAGTATTGTTACAGGAGCCTTTTCTTCGCGGCATCCGGATATAGCTGTAAGCAACGCGCATATTACGCATAAGAAATATGTAATCCTCATTTTGTCTCTTTCCCTGAAATAGTAAAAAAGAGTATAAAAAAAGGAGCAAACGAACCTTATCCTTTGCTCCCTTAATAATAATAACTAAATTACTTCTTTGCTACACGGGCTTTCAAAGCTTTGCCGGCCTTAAAAGCTGGAACTTTGGTAGCTGGAATAATAATAGTTTTGTTGGTCTGAGGATTACGACCCTGGCGTTTTTTGCGGCTACGACGCGAGAAAGTGCCGAATCCGGTAATCTGTACTCTTCTGCCCATTGCTACCTCAGTCGCGACGATACCCTCTCTGGGAGCTGTACTGAAAATCGCGTCAACAGCAGCTTT
Source organism: Candidatus Latescibacterota bacterium (assembly GCA_030621255.1). Classification (GTDB taxonomy): domain Bacteria; phylum Krumholzibacteriota; class Krumholzibacteriia; order Krumholzibacteriales; family WJIX01; genus JAGHBT01. The sequence continues at coordinate 1,002 of JAUXHZ010000206.1, read as the reverse complement.
TGCATCCTTGAGAGTCAATCCTGTTTTCTTCGCAACCTGCTCCACCATTTCCGTTTTATTCATTCTTCACCTCCTTCATTCGTCCTAAAGAATCTATATAAGGACACTCTATGTCCCAACTCACATACCTGTCAACACTTTTTATTAATAAATCCTACATAAACGGCACTGAACTTTTCAGCCCCCTCTTTCCTCTCTCATACATTATGTCCGGGAGTTCCTTGATCGAAATCTGAAAATAATAACTCCTTTCACCTCCAAATTCTCTATGTATAAAACTCGCCTGCCAGCAATGCAAATCACGTTTAAGTGAATACTCTTGATTCGTAAATTCCTGCCGTTCTAAATCATAATAACCGGAATATGAAACCTGCCACCCCTTTGTTAATTTGATATTGCCTTTAAGATTAACTCTGCTTGAGATCGATTTTCCAGCGTATGATGTATTTCTGCTGGAGTAGCTATATCCCATATTAAATGACCATCTCTGCTGATCTTTAGCGCTGCCTTTTGAATGATCTTCCTCATCAGCTGAACCAACCGAATCGGATCCGGCAGCGGCAATCTTTTCAGCTTTAAGCACTTTCCATTTACCCGGATATGAAAAACTCCCGCCCAGTGAAAGATCAGTGCTGAAACTAATCGACACTATTTCCTTCTCCTTTGGATCTATTGATTGATTCAGACTAAGTGAAATAATATTCCCGATAGAAGTGCGGACATTACTGCTTATATTGGAAAAACGGTTATCCTCGGCGGCATCAGGATTATAGCTCCCACCAAGATTCCACGTTATCATATTATTCTTTTTAACCAATTCCTCATTTTCGAGCACCTTTAAGTCAAGTATATTCCTGACTGAATACCTTACGTTTCTTCTTTCAACCTGCCCTTCTCCAAGCTTCGGAGTATATGAGTAAGTGACGGAAGGATTGAAAGTATGTCTGATCCCGCGAATTGATCCCATCTTCGGATAAAATATTCCATAGAGAGTGGTTCCAA
>JAUXHZ010000132.1 GCA_030621255.1 Candidatus Latescibacterota bacterium | reverse complement strand
GTTTGAGCCCGCGAACAACAAAACAATCGTCGAATGTAACACTGGCAAAGGCTTTTAATTTATTATCGTCGTGTAAAGAAATCCTTATCTCTGTAATCTCCATTTGCCCTCCTTGAATTTTCCTATTTATAAATATCAAATGTTCTATTTACGGGCTTCACAATCACTCCAAAATATCCTTCATCCAACACGCGGTCCAACATTCTTGCCGCACTTGCATTTTTAACAAAAACCGCAAAACATGCTGATCCGCTACCGCTCAAGGAAGAAAAAATACAATCTTTTCCCGTTTTCAACAAAACCAGCAATGAGTGAAGTTCCGGATAAAGCACCTCCATCGGCGTCTCAAAACTATTATAAGTTTTGATTTCCGATTCCGGAAAGCCATCTAATCCATTCAATAGACGCCTCAGTTTATATTCACTTTCTGACCTTGTCAACAATAAACTAAGTTTTTTAAAGGCTTTTTCAGTAGAAATTTTTACTTTTGGTACAGCAAGAACGACAAAGCACCCATCTATACCTTTTATCTCTTCAAGTAACTCGCCTCTTCCCCTTCCGATAGCGGATCTGCCAAAAACAAAGAAGGGAACATCACTCCCGATTTTCAGAGCGATTCCCATAAGCTCATCCTGATCAAGATTAAAATTCAGGTATTTGTTTAATCCCTTAATCACCCCTCCCGCGTTACTACTTCCTCCACCAAGCCCTGCTTCGACGGGGATATTCTTTTTTACTTCAATTCTTATCCCACCCCTGTAATTCACATACTTAAAAAGTTCTTCCGCCGCCCTGTAACAAAGATTTGATTCACCCCACTGAATAGTTTCATCATTTCCGGAAAGTTCGATCCCTTTATCTATTCTACAGAAAGAAATCTCATCATAAAGAGAAACAGGCTGGAAAAGGGTTTCAATATCATGATAACCGTCCTCCCGCACCCCAACTACCCCGAGATAAAGATTAATCTTCGCGGCACACATTATTGTAAAAATTTCCTTTTCGCGCAACTATCCCCCTCATAATAATCAATTGTCAATATAGTGTCTCTATCCGAAGGCCCGGGCTACATGTAAATAATTAGACATGTAACAATAATCCACAGAAATACATCGATCATGATCTGTTTCTCACTAAGTAAAACTCCGGAGGGATCTTCGCCTTTCATCCGATTGTAGACAAGATAGAGATATCTCATAATTCCGAAAACTACAAACGGTATCGTAAAAACAAGGTTTGTTGTGCCGAATTTTGCAATTGTGCCTGGCCACACAGTATAGATTGAATAGGAAATTATCGTCGCTGTGGCTGTTAACCCTACAAGCTGATCGAGCAGATTATCGGAGTATCCTGAAAGTGATTTTCTGTGTTCTTCAGCATTATCGATGGCCAAATATTCATTTCGGCGTTTACAGACGGCAAGAAACAATGATAGAAACAACGTACACATCCAGAGCCAGGGAGAAAATTTAATAGAGGGAACAGCGGAATAAAGGACAGCTACACCAGCTCCGGCTCTGGCCAGGAAACTAAAAGAGATCCCCAAAATATCAAGTATCACCACATCCCGTAAGAAAATGGAATATAACAAGTTTATTATAATAAAAGCTGTGACGAATCCGAAAAATCTGATTCCCAGAAAAAATGAGCTCGCGGCAGAAATAACAATGCCGACTATTACTACCATTACCGCATGATCAACCCGCAAAGCCCCGGACGCAATCGGCCTCTCTTTTTTAGTCGGGTGTTTTTCGTCTTTCTTACGATCGAATATATCATTAACGATATAAATCATTCCCGAAAGAAAACAGAAAATAATAAACCCTAAAATGCTTCTAATAATTAAAGCCGGGTTCAGAAATTCTTTCGCAAATACAACACCGGAGAAGAGAACCAGATTTTTGGTCCACTGTTTCGGACGCATGCTCCTTATTATATAAACCGAAGTTTTCGTAAACAATAACGAACCTTCCCCTGACAGAATCACAAAGGCGCATTGTCAAGAGCCATTATATCCAGCTCAGAAGCCGGCATTTGTAATAATTCAGTAATCAATTCCCAAAAGGGTCCGAGTCTACCGTAAAAAGACCAAATTCAAGATGTTTTTCAACCGCCTGCTATTTCAAAAGAACCATTTTTCTGCTTTTTTGGCCATTTTCGGTCTTTAATATATAGAAGTATACCCCGGAACTAACCATATTACCAGCAGAGTCCTTTCCATTCCATATAATATTGTGAGGCCCCTTTGCCTGCTCATCATCTACCAGACGTTTGATCATACGACCCGATACATCATAAACGTCCAGCACAACGCAGCCTCTTGCGGAAAGGTTATACTTAATTGTTGTTACCGGGTTAAATGGGTTAGGCTTGTTCTGATAAAGGGATAAAACAGCCGCAGGTATAGTAATGGGCTTTGTATGGAACAAAAATGTCTCTTCGCTATCTTCCAGAGTATAAACACAATAATGGTACGTTGCTCCATCTTCGCACCGATCATCCCTGAATATATATTCCAAACAATCTTCCGGATCAAGAACGGAAACTTTCTCAAAATTATCGTCGGGAAAGAGACTTCGGTAAACAACAAATTTCATTTCATCACTGATCCTGGAAACAGACCAGTTAACCTCCACAGAAGATCCATTGATTGAAATACCGGAATTGGCCAAAAGGGTTGGTACCTGGCTGTCCCACTCAATATTCAGAAATGAACAAGAAGAATTTATCATGCCGCCGGGATAAGAATGGGTGGATCTCCATAACAATATGTTGCCGGGAGTAATAATATTATACCAACTGTTATCTGCATTAACCCCTTGCCAATTTTCACCGCCATCAGCGCTGATCTCCCAGCTGACAGAACCCTCTTGAAGATTCTCCAGTTTTACACTGGCCACGTTTTCTCCCGAAATGTTTACAGGCAGTGATTGTACATGATAATAGTCCATAGCATAATCGGGAGTTATCTGTAAAACCTTGACACCCCCAGAGTAATCAGCTACCAAGGCATGACCCCCTGTTACCTCTACATCCCAGGGCCAGTTAATAGCCCCGGTACCTATCTCGCATGACGAAAAACCGGCAATGACCGGCACTGTCGGATTGCTGATATCCACAACGACTATGCCTTCATCCCAATCGGAAATATAGGCATAATTATCGGAAACAGTTACATTAACAGCATAACCGGGTGTATCATAATTAGCGACAATCACGGGAGATTCGGGATTGCTTATGTCAATAACCTGCATGCCTGCCTCTGAATCAGCCAAATAGAGATAATTACCCGCTATATCAAACCCATAGGAACTCCCCGGGGTTTCACAGCTTCCAATAATGGAAATACAATTATCAAAATCTATTATTTCAAGTCCGGAATTATGGTTGGACACAAAAATTTTATCATCCACAACTTCAAAATCAATTGAGCCACCCGGCGTATCTTTTCCATCAATAAGAACAGGAAGATCATCAGTAATCAAACTTTTAACTTTAATGATTTTCACTGAATCCCAGGATGCAATTACAATAAGTGAATCCCTTACCATTTGTATATCAAAAGTGAAACTGGTAAGAGCAGTTGCTCCAAGAATAGTTCTCTCGGGATTAATAAAATCGAGGGCGCTGCTTTGAGGAAAAAGAGAACTGCTCTGTATAATATTCTCGTGCTTTTCATCCGATTCAGTTACCGTATAGATATAACCTTTATTAATAATATCAAAACCCTTTTCTCCGCAAGCTACATAGATCTTATTTCCTTCAACATCCAACTCATGCACTTCACCATCTGTTTCGTAATAACCACGATATACGAGACTGTCTAAATTACTGATATCGTACAGCAGAACACCGGAATATCCATCTGCAATATACGCGCTGTCACCTTCAATTACTATTCCCCATGACGCATCCGGAGTAGCATATTCCCCAATCACATTAATTTCATAGGGGGGCAACTTTATCTCTCCACGCAAAGAATCCCAGGAGGCGGATGTATTTTCAATGTCACAATATTCTCTGGTGTCAAAATCTTCGGAATAGGTTTTTTCAAGAGTTCCCGCCAAAGCTGCTGAACTACCTATAGAAAAACCCAATAGAATCGCCGTGATGCAAGCAAAATACTTTGTCATGCCTCCTCCTTAAACAGAGCAAATACTTCAGCCAGTCAAAACAAAATACTATATATAATCTTTTAATACCTTAGTTTATATATACTCAAGAATATCAGAAAATCAAGCTGAATTATTGTCGTAACCGGAGAAGAGAGCCTCAAGCTGAAACTGAAAAATATAAAACCACCTTTAGAATACGCCACCCATTTTCGGCGACGAAACTCTTACTGGAATATATTTGTAACAAATTATCATATTTATACTCCATCTCCCGAAACAACCATTTCTTCAACAAGTCCGCATAGAACATGCCCCATCAGCATATGTACTTCTTGAATTCTCGCGAAGTCATCATGAGGAACAGATAGAAAAAGGTGAGAGATTTCGCCCAATCGCCCCATTTTGTCTCCGACAAAAGCA